>CALJIY010000613.1 GCA_937973945.1 uncultured Saprospiraceae bacterium
AAAAAGAGGCAAACCGACTTTTATTAATATAGAGATTCCCAAATTCCTGATATTAAATCGGTTTACCTTACTAGCATAAGCAAATTATTGTTTCTTTATTCCTAGGTCATCAAATAAAAAAAGAGTGTTGGGATAATCAAGCAGTTTATTAATCTTCCATTATTATTCTTGCAGGTACCCCAACACTTTCATCATGCACCCAGTTAATATCTTTGTTACTTTGATCTGCTATCAAAGTTTTCTATGTTTCAATTTAATGATAGGTCTATATCATCCTAAATGTAATCTTGTCGTCAAGGTCAAAAACAGGCAATGAATACTTCTTTTCCTTAAATAGCTTTTAGTGTTTCATAGTGTGCCGCTCTTTTGCGGTCTTATTTTTCGCATGTCTAATAGCTCAGAATTTATTTATTGGACATAGCTCGACTAGGAGTGATAAGGCCAACTAAAGGCTTTAACTCGTCTAATTGAAAATCCAACTTAGAAGCTTAAGGAGTGGTTGTTCCTTTATGCTTTCATTACTATTATAAATGCTGCTATTTGCAGTTAGGAAAGAAGTATTCTATCGCTGTTTCATAGTGTGAATTCTTACTAATTTGTTTGCAATACTTAAATCATCTGGCAGTAAGCATTAGCTTTTCCTGCCAATTTAAAAACTACTTAAATCGGTTACGGTTTATAAAAAAAGGATAATTAATTGTTTGTGATTTTGATCGCTTCGTAGACCTAAAATACGGAAGTATTTGTATGGGGCATACGATTATATGAAGACATTATCTGTAGACAATGGCTTGGATCACTAGATGAATCAAAAAGGACATCTAGTCTTAAACCAAATTCAATATTTGGTTATACCAAAATGATATAATGCGATTTTTTTCAACGGATACTATGTTGTAGTATCGTTGTAACTGGGTCGGTATCGGGATGGGATGAAGTTCAACAAATACCATTAAAGTAATTTGTCAACGTTTTATATATTATTAATTTTCAAATATAATGCCAAAAAAACATTTGTTCCGAAAAAGGAATACAGAGAAATATTAATCTTTGCTCGACAATAAAAATTGCCGAGCAAATAGATTTTAAGGAAGAGAAGTTATAGTTTTTGCTTATAGCGCAATTTAGAACTTCTTTTACTTGAAGTATTAAGTGATTGTCTAATATGACAAAGTAAAACTTCTTCTTAAATCTGTATCAATATATTTAATGAACTTATATCTCCTTTAGTGTAAATATTATGCCAAATCATAATACGTATTACTTCCGTAAAGTTATTTAATTTATAAAAAATTGATTATCAATCTTTTAAACAAGTTAAATTATTTTAATTTAAATTATATCGAAAAATACTCACTAAAATAGTCCTCGCTCTTGCTCTACTAGTAAACTGGAAATCCCCTATATTAACCTAAATAGTTAGCGTCTTTGAAATATGGCTTAACTATTCGAACGTCAAAAAAATATCTGTTATATATAATTTTTCACAGGAAAACTCTACTAGATACTTAAAGTATTCCAAACTAAATCTTACTTTTAAGGAAAATATTATTCTAAGTACCGTTTAACAATTAAAATACTATTCTTATTTGTCTATGGAATCATCAACAATTATTGGCAATTTTTATAAATGGGAAAAGCAGTCAGCGAATAAACCATTTCTTCGACAACCTTTTGGCGATAAGTGGGAAACCTACACTTGGGGCGAAGTGGGCCAAACTGCAAGGAAATTAGCGACTGGTCTAAAATCTTTAGGTTTACCTGATAAAGCACATATTGGCTTAGTATCCAAGAATTGTAGAGAATGGATCATTGCAGATTTGGCTATTATGATGGCTGGGTATGTATCTGTTCCCTTTTTCCCTACGCTTACTTCTGATCAAATTAATGAGGTTCTAAGATTAGGAGACGTTCAAGCATTATTTGTAGGTAAAATGGAGGTATGGGATGAAATGCAAAAAGGCGTCCCAGAAGATATGCCTGTTATTGCATTTCCACATTACGAAGGTAATTCGAAAGTAACACGTGGACATCAATGGCATGACTTTATTAATAAATTTGAACCAATGCAAGGTACTCCTGAACCTGGTTGGGATGATACATGGACCATTGTATTCACTTCTGGTACGACAGGAACTCCCAAAGGAGTAGTATTAGAAAATAATATCAATGGAGCAACTAGAGAGCTAATGGAAGGAGAAAATAATTTGCAAATTTCTCTTACAGGAGATAATCGATTCTTTTCTTTTCTACCCTTAAATCATATTGCAGAAAGGGTTATCGTAGAAAGTACTTGTATTAACTACGGTGGCACCATTTCTTTCACGGAATCACTAGATAAATTTGCTAAGAATTTATCAGATACCCGACCGACTATTTTCTTTGCGGTACCTCGTATTTGGACCAAATTACAATTGGGGGTTTTATCGAAAATGCCACAAAGCAAATTAAATACCTTGCTAAAAATCCCAATTGTAAAAGGAGTGATAAAAAATAAAATAAAATCTGGTTTAGGCTTAGATAAAGCGAGAGTGGTGGTATCAGGTGCAGCACCTATGACACAGGAACAAAAAGACTGGTTCCACAGTTTAGGTTTTCCATTGGCAGAAGGATATGGTATGACCGAAAATTGTGCGATTGCTACTTTTTTAATGGCCGACGAAAAGAAACCTGGGTCTGTTGGAAAAGCTCAACCAGGATCTGAAATTAGAATTGATCCTGAGACGCAAGAAATTTTACACAAAGCCCCTTGGAATATGGCAGGTTATTATAAATCTCCTGAAAAAACAGCCGAAACGTTGAAAGATGGTTGGTTACATACAGGAGATCAAGGTCGCCTAGATGATGACGGTTATTTGTATATTACAGGTAGAGTAAAAGATACTTTCAAAACGGCAAAAGGGAAGTTTATCGTTCCTGCCAAAATAGAAAAGCACTTTGAGACAAGTACAGACATAGAACAAGTTTGTGTTGTTGGACTAGGCTGTCAGCAACCCCTAATATTGGTTTATCCGTCTGAAATTGGTTTGGCCAAGTCCCAATCTGAATTAAAAGAAAGTCTAGCAAATACCCTTAAGACGGTCAATCCAGACTTGCCTAACTATCAGAGAATCTCTAATATAATTGTTACGAAAGAGCCTTGGACGGTAGAAAGTGGCTTATTGACACCTACCCTAAAAGTGAAACGACCAAAGATCAATGATCGTTTTAAGAAGGATTATGTGGCTTGGCAGGAAAGTGGGGAGGCGGTTATTTTTGAGGCTTAGAGATTTAATTCAAGTGTCAAGTTCAAATACCAAGTTCAAGTTCAAAACTAGATTTTGACAAGGGCTTAAAAAAAAAACTTAATAAGCCAGATTGTCAATTTTGTATGTTTGGACTTGAACTTGAATTTCTTTAATTTTTCCCATCTTGCCGATCGTACTTCTTTACCTTCCTTCTACTTTTGATTGGAATATATCTATAAGGTCGCTCTTGAATATCTTTAAATAAAGTATCTGCTCTTTCTGCCGCACTTAAAAGAGAAGTCAATGCGGAATCATCATTCAATAATTTACCTACTGCGCCTTCCCCGCTATTGATTTTTTCTAATAAAGATGTTAATTGTCCTACCGCTTTGTCTGCCGAAGTCATCGTGTTTTTTAAACTTGCTATCGCTTCGTTAGTACTAGCTAAGGTTGATTCAATATCTAAATTATTCAATTTGTTAGTCAAAGAGTCTGTATTCACCAATATCCCTTTAATATCTTTACTTCGCTGGTCCAGACTACCTGTTAAAGATTGAGCATTCGCTAGAATTCCATTCATTGGCTGCCTAGAACTTAGCACCATTTTATTCAAATTGGCAGTAGATGCTTTTAAATTTTCTAAAACCACTGCAATGTCTCGGACACTTTTAGAAATGGCATCATCCGAATTAGGATCAGATACGTTCGCCTTTAAACTATCCATAATAGGCCCTATTCCTTTCTGCACTTCTTTTAAATATTGGTTGACTTCTCCTGTATCTCCTACAACGCCCTCTATAACACTCGCTAATCTTCCTTTGATATGGTCTCCTGTTTGCGCGCAATCTGCCCCGCCACAAACGGATTTGTATTTTAAATTGAGGACTACCCCACCCATTAAGCTGGCACTAGTAATAACTGCTTCTGCATCTTTAGGTATTCGATAATCATCCTCAATATTCATTTCTACTTCGATCGTTTGCAGATCATCTTTAAAATAAATGTCTTTTACTACTCCCACTTGCAATCCATTAATGAAAATCGGAGTGGAAACAGTAAGCGTACTCACATTGTCATAAGAGGCATATAATATAGTAGAATTACTAAGCATGTTTAGCCCTTTTAGAAAATTAAAGCCAAATACGAATAATGCAATGGCTACAACTGCTAATATGCCAACTTTTGTCTCGTTGCTCATTTTTTTATAATAAATAATAAATAGAAGGTCTGTTTAAGTAAACCGTATAAAAATTTGGCAGCGAAATCAACCAATTTTCTATTTTAAAGTGCTAAAATCTCGCCATCTCTATAAGAAAACGCAAGTTTAGGGGGATTCGTTGAATTATAAAAGAATTTAAACGGGTATTATGTTATTTGTCGTAAGTCTAATAGACTTGTAATTAACTAAATAAGCCGCCTTATTGAATTGATTCAGGTTTTATTTTTATTTCCCCTTTTCCTTATTACCTTAGAGCTTGTCTAAAATTTGTACGAACTGATTGTCAATAGCTTAGGGTTTTGAGGAAGCATTAAAATTGTTGCCTAGCGAGTTAGGTGACAATTTTAATGCAAACTCAAGTTCCTAAGATATTGGTTATCAGGAAGTAGAAATTTAGACAAACTCTTAGAGCACGCTTGTGAATCAGTCTTGAAAATCAATATTAATCTATGAAGGATAATAAAATTATCACTAACAAGGAGCTAAGTCTAACGGAAGCCTTAATCCCTGTTTTTGCGCTAGTGTGCTTACTCTCTTATAATGTGTACGTATTTGGGGATGATGCACTAAGTGGCTCTAATCAATTTGTATTATTATTAGGTGCAGCAGTGGCAGCGATCGTAGGTTTTTTAAACAAAGTTCCTTACGAGCGAATGATTACAGAAATAGGCAGTAATCTAAAATCTACCACAGGCGCTATATTAATCTTGTTATTTGTAGGTGCTTTAACAGGGACTTGGCTAGTAAGCGGTATTATTCCTACCTTAATATATGGTGGCTTGAAAATCTTGAGTCCTTCTATCTTTTTACCAGCCTCTGTGGTGATTTGCGCAATTATCTCTTTGGCAACAGGAAGTTCTTGGTCAACTACTGCCACGGTAGGTATTGCACTAATTGGTATTGGTCAAGCGATTGGGATGCCTTTAGGTATGGTAGCTGGAGCCGTGATATCAGGGGCCTACTTCGGAGATAAGATGTCTCCTTTATCTGATACAACTAATCTAGCGCCGGCGATGGCTGGTGCAGAACTATTTACCCATATTCGATACATGGCGTATACGACCGTTCCTTCTATTGTTATTACCATCATTGCGTTTACCTTTATTGGCTTGACTCAAAATACCGCAGGTACGGCAGATACCGCAGAAATATTAGCAGCTATTAATCAAACATTTAATATTAGTTGGTGGCTACTATTAGTCCCACTAGCGGTTGTTGCATTAATCATTGCCAAGACCAAACCACTAATCGCATTGATGATCGGGAGTATATTAGGTGGCATCTTCGCTGTCATTTTTCAACCAGATATCATGCTCAAAATAGCAGGTGCAGAGTCTATGAATTTCACGGCTGCTTATAAAGCCATTATGAATGCCTTAACTGTTGAGACGAAGATAGAAACTAGCAATGCTACTTTGAATGATCTTTTTAAAGCAAAGGGAATGAGTGGAATGCTCGGCACTATTTGGCTAATTATCTGCGCGATGGTTTTTGGAGGGGTGATGGATGCGATTGGAGCTTTACAAAGAATTAGTACCACTTTATTATCTATGGCTGATAGTACCTTTAGTTTATTTGCGAGTACCGTGGCCAGTTGTTTGGCTATCAATGTCACTGCATCAGATCAATATCTTGCCTTGGTAATAACAGGGAAGATGTATTCACAAGCTTATGAGGATAGAGGCCTAGCTCCCGAAAACTTGAGTAGAACGATTGAAGACGCAGGTACGGTTACCTCTGCATTGATTCCTTGGAATACTTGTGGGGCTTATCAATCTGGCGTATTAGGCGTTTCTGTTTATGAATATTTTGTCTATGCTATTTTCAATTACTTAAGTCCTTTTATGACTTTATTATTTGCTGCATTTTCTATCAAAATCAAACAGTTAGGAAATAGAACATAAAAGATTCAAAATACCCGTTTAATCTCTAATTACTAACACTCCATCGCTAAAAGAGGTCGTTCAGTTTATAAATTTTCATTCCCGTCTAATAAAGAGGAATTTGTGATTGTATTTAATATTCTTAAGAACAATCACTTAACTAATGAAAAAAACTAGTATCCTCCTTTTTTTAGTCAGCTTGAATTATTGGCCACTAGTAGCACAATATCAAGTGTCTGGACAAATTGTAAATGAAGACAATAATCCCATATCCTTTGCCACCATTGTAATGTATCTACATGTTGATACGACAACTATTAAGCATGTTATTTCAGATGGAGCAGGTCAATTTGTAATAAAAAATTTATCTTCTTCCAATTATAGAATGGTCATACAGATGTTGAGCTATCAAGATTGGGAAAAAGACCTAAACTTAAGCGAAAATCGATCCTTAGGTAAAATCTATTTAAAAGAAGAACCTACCTTATTAAAAACAATAGAAGTTATAGCCGAACAATCTTCTTTAGAAAGTCGATTAGGAAAAAAAATTCTTCGAATTGGGCAAGATTTATCTGCTACAGGTAGTAATGCCTTAGAAGCTTTAGATAATATTCCTTCTGTTTCGACTACCCAAAAAGGCCAAGTTGAAATTAGAGGAAATAGTAATGTTATTATCTTCATCAATGGCAAAGAAACCAAACGAGATCCTACCACTTTAAAATATATCTCCGCAGCAGTATTAGAAAAAATTGAAGTCATCACCAATCCTTCTGCACAATATGATGCAGAAGGAATAGGAGGTATTATTAATTTAGTTTTTAAGAAGGGAAAAAACGGTCAATTCAAATTAGAAGCTATTAGCAATTTAATTATCCCTACCATTTCCTTCAATATAAATCCAAATGGTGGTCTAAATGCCAGTTATAACAAGAATAAGTTCTCGCTTTTCACTAATATTTCCCTTGACTATGGCAATTATGAAGACTATTCTGATACAAAAAGACAAAATTTTAAAGAAAAATTAAATCTATATGATAGCCGTAATATGATAAAGGGAACAGGCTTGATAAGTAATTACAATATAGGTGTCTCTACAGAGGTAGATAGTACCTTATCCATGGGTTTAGAAGTCAATTATGATCGCTGGGACATTTTGAATAAGGGACTCCAAGTAAATACATTTGACTTTCAAAATAAACCGTCAGATATATTTGAATTAGAAAATGAAAGAGGAGAATTAGAAAATGAATTATGGGTCAATTTTTCTATTAAAAAAACACTTAGACCTAAACAGATCCTCAAGATTTCGCTGTCAACTGGTGGGGAAAATGAGACTAATTTCACTAAAAGTGACGAAGTTGCGATTACCACTTTACCTGAAACTGCTCAACAATTTTTATTGTCTTCTTCTGAAATCGAACAACAACGTTATTACCAAGGAACTGCTGATCTGGAAATACCTTTCTTTGAGTCTGGTAAATTAAAAGCTGGTATAAAAGCTGACTTGATTCAATATAATATTCTACAAAAAGCAGTTTTACGTTCTAAAACCACTACCCTACCTGATAATGACTTTTCGATGAATATGCAAAAAATAGGTGCCTATCTTTTACAAAGGCATCAAGTCCATAAACTAGAATATTCCTTGGGTATACGAATGGAACAATTTTCGAGTAAAGCTACACAACAGGCTTCCCAAAGTACGTTTACCCAAGATTATTTGCGGTTCTTTACTTCCCTACAACTTAATTATTTATTGCCTGATCGTACACATACCTTGGGCTTTAATTATACGCGCCGCATCAATCGGCCTAATTTTTTTGATTTAAATCCCTTCATTTCTTATGAAGATCCCTTAAATTTAGAAACGGGTAATCCTGCTTTACGACCAGAAATTGCCAACCTTTATGAATTAAGCTATCACAAAGAATTAGCGGTAATAGCGATGGATGTCACTTTATATCGTAGGAAAACGATGGATGCTATTCAAAAAAACATCATCGCGCTGGATAAGGATAAAACGGTAACTTCTACTATTAATCTAGGTCAACAAATCAACCAAGGGATAGAAGGACAGCTAGAATATCGTCTAAACAAAATGTTCAAATCTACCGCTGCTTTTGTACTTAGCCAAGTAGCATATCTTGATTCGACGTCTGAAATCCAATTTGATAAAACCACCTCTTGGAATGTTCGTCTAAAGCAGCAATTCCGATTACTCAAGGATTGGAAAATTGAGTTGAGGGAAACTTATCGGGCACCTAGATATCAAGCGCAAACAAAAACGCATGAACAATTTTATGTAGATGTAAACATTAGTAAAAAATTTAGTACGAAGAGAGGAAGTCTTTCGATAGGATTTAAAGATATTTTTAATACTAGAGCAGATATTTATTCTTTATATGGTAGAGATTTTGAGGTGCAAAAAAAATATAAATGGCAGAGTCAACAAGTCATTTTCGGTTTACGATATTTTATATTTAATGGCTAATTTTTACAAATGAAGAAAGAATGGATTGTACAAGCAATTGCCCTCTTACTACATTACATAGATACGATTAAAGAGGTTTCCCATGAAGGCCTTGAATTCACTGATCAGCCAGGGATAGATTTCCTTTTTTTATTGTACCACCTGTCGCTATTTTTGATCGTTAATTATATTCTGATCCCTCAATTATTTGATAAAAAAAAGTTCTTCCAATTCTTCTTTTGCCTGATTAGCTTATTGATAGTATATGGTGTTTTAGAAGAAACAGTGGTGGAGCAAATTCTAGACCCTTCAGGAAGAGGAACCAATGCCTTGACTTGGCAATCCCTGTATTGGTTTATACAAGAGAACATTGTACCATTATTGGCCTTTATGAGTATCAAATTTGTTTTCGATAATTTTGAAAGACAACGAAAATTGGAGCAAATTGAAAGAGATAGTTTAACTAATGAATTAAAGTTTTTGAAATCTCAAATTCAACCACATATACTATTTAATAGCCTCAACAACCTATATGACTACACCCTTTCTAAGTCTGACAAGGCACCAGAATTAGTCTTGGAACTATCAAATGTTTTGCGATATGTTTTATATGAAACATCTAGTACCTTAGTACTTCTTTCAAAAGAAATTAATTTTATAGAAGACTATATTGCTTTACAAAAAATGCAATTGGAAGGACGAGGTGATATTCATTTTTCAGTTAATAATCAGACGACCAAAGAGACATTAAAAATAGCCCCTTTCTTACTGATTCCTTTTATAGAAAATAGTTTTAAACATAGTTTAAAATCTATTGAAAAAGGAATTTTAATAAGTATTCAAATAAATATTCAAGACCAAGCAATACAATTATTAGTCGAAAATAATTTTGAAGATTGTTCTTATAAATTCGAAGATTTATTGGCTAAAGGAATTGGCTTAAAAAATGTACAAAAAAGACTAGAATTGCTTTACCCTAATCGACATAATTTACGGGTAGAACAAACTACAAGGCTATATATGGTTTCCTTGGAAATACTGTTTGATTAAAAGTGTTTCGTAGAGTTTTGATCCATCAATTAAAATTATTCACTATGGAAGTATTAAGTTGTATGATTATAGAAGATCAATTATCTGCCCAACGGATATTAACAGGCTATATCGAAGAAGTCCCGAACCTAGAATTACTTGGTGCTTTTATCACTCCCTTAAAGGCAATAAGACAATTGGAAACTACATCAATTGACGTTTTATTTTTAGACATACATTTACCAAAAATTTCTGGTATCGATTTTTTAAGATCAATACCAAGTCCGCCTGCAGTTATTCTAACAACCGCCTTCCCCGAATACGCTCTAGAAGGTTTTGAATTAGATGTGATAGATTATTTGCTCAAACCTTATTCTTTTGAACGTTTTCTTAAAGCCATCTCAAAAATACATCGCCTTCCCAAAAACAACAACCCGATTTTTTATCAAAAATATTTATTCTTAAGAGCTAAGGGAATCATACAAAAAGTAAATATTGATGCAATTCATTATATTGAAGCTAAGGGTAGTTTTACCTTAATTCATACTGGTAAAAATCGTTATATTGCTAATACCTCTTTACAAGAAATTCTAACAAGGCTAAGTCCCAATTTTATAAGGTGTCATAAATCTTTTATAGTAAATATCGAAGCTATCAATAAAATTATTGGCAACACTATTCAAATTGAAAACAACACTATTCTCATTGGCAGAACTTATAAAGAACAATTACTTGAGAAACTAAAAATGATTTAGTCAATTACATTTGTCTAACCGTTTATATACTAAGCTACCTCCTCATAATTATCATCCCAATTCTTCACCTTCGGCTCGCCTAATTTTCCAACACTTTTTGCAACAATCATAGATACCGCCGCATCTCCTGTTACATTCACAACTGTTCGACACATATCTAATGGTCGATCTACCGCAAAGATTAAAGCAATGCCCGCAGGAGGAACACCAATAGATTCTAAGACAATCACCAACATGACAATACCTGCACTTGGGACGGCTGCAGAACCAATAGAAGCTAGCGTGGCCGTAAAAACGATGGTTATTTGATCTGCAAAAGATAAGTCAAAACCATATACCTGCGCAATAAACACCGCAGCTACTGCTTGATAGACACTCGTTCCATCCATGTTAACCGTCGCGCCAATAGGTAAAACGAAACTTACTACTTCCTTTTCTACGCCCAAATGCTCTTCTACTCTTTCCATCGTTACAGGAAGCGTGGCTGCACTAGAGCTAGTTGAAAATGCCAATAATTGAGCAGGAGCAATGGCCTTGAAAAAGAAGCCTGGAGATTTACCGGTAAATACTGCCACCAAAACCGCATATACGCCAATCATCACGGCTAAGCCCAATACTAAAGTAAAAGCATATTTTCCTAATGCAATAAATATATCTGCACTTGGGGAGGTGACCACCAATCCTGCTAAGAGGGCAAAAACACCATAGGGGGCGGCCAAAATCACCAGATCCACCATCTTCAATATTATATCATTGAATCCATCAAAGAAATCTTTGACACCCCGCACTTTTTCTTCTTTTACTAAGATCATAGCAATACCAAAGAATATAGCAAAGAAAATGACTTGCAACATATTCTTATTACTACTAGCTGCGCCTACAATATTGTCAGGTACCATATCTTCGATAAAGCGAAGCGGTGCCTCTTTAAAGGTCGGCGTAGCTTTTGCTTTTCCCTGATATTCGGTTGACTTCGTCTTATTTTCTTCCATCAAACTAGTACGGGTAGATTCTGCGATACCGCTACCTGGTTGGATCGTATTGACTAGTAGCAAACCAATAATCACGGCAGTTACGGTAGTACCTATATATATAGCTAAAGTCCGACCACCAATTTGAGACAATTTGGAAATATCTTTTAAATCGCTGATACCTTTAATAAGAGAAGCCAGAATAAGAGGTACTGCAATTAATTTCAACAGGTTCAGAAATATCTTCCCCCAAGGCATGATCCATTTTCTGGTAAAATCTTCTAATCCGGTATTTACTGCAACGACACCAAATAATACACCCAAGGCCATTCCAATCAGTATTTTCCAATGTAGTGGTAAGTTTTTCATTTTTTGATTATTGATAATTAAATACACGGTGTAGTAATGACAAAATGAACACTTCAAAATTGAAGTGTTTTTGTTTAGTCTTTACATAGTTCAGCAAAATAGGAAAAATCTTTGGTTTAGTTTAAAAGTTCTTATCTCTTATAATAGTAATTGTCAAAGAAGTAGGCTTGTTTGTAAATAAGAATTGAATTTATGAAAATTAGATTTTTTATTCTAAGGAGCCAAAAAAATCAGTGCATACCCTTAGGTACGGACTTATTTTTTTGGTTTCTTAGAAGGAAAAAGATTTTTTCATATACCAATTTGTTATTTAGAAACAAGCCTAATCTATAGAAGGATCTGTCTACTAGTAGAGAAAGTGTCTTTTTATTTGTGGGTTCCGCTAAGCCGAAGGTAACAAATATTTATCTTTGAAGTTGTTTAAGAATGTAGTTTAGTGACGAAAATTTGTAGTGTGAAGTTCTGAGAACTAGTTTTTTAAGTTGCATAGCAGGGCTATGGAACTTAAAAAAGTCGTTTTCAGGTTCTTGCAATACAGATTTACAGACCTGAAATACATTTTTAAACAACTTCTCTGTAAAGAAATTGAAATAAATATTATGAGTAAACATCTGGTCAGCTTTTTTTTTATCTGCCTTTCCTTCCATTTACAAGCACAAGAATCGCGGCCTAAAATAGGATTAGCATTAAGTGGTGGTGGTGCCAAAGGTATTTCCCATATTGGCGTATTGAGGGTATTGGAAGACGCAGGTATTCGTCCAGACTACATTACAGGGACGAGTATTGGTAGCATTATGGGGGGCTTATATGCGATTGGATATTCTGTGGAGGATATGGAACGTATTGCCATTGAATTAGATTGGGCCTATTATTTTAATGATGAATTGAAGCGGACAGATTTGCCTATAGAGGAACGACAATATGCCGATCGCTATCAATTAAAGGTAGGTATTGAAGATGGTAAAATACAATTACCTAAAGGATTTATTCAGGGGCAAAAAATAGGCTTGTTGTTATCTCAATTAACTTTTCCCGCACATGGCGTGCATGATTTTGACCAATTTAAAATTCCTTTTCGATGTGTGGCGACGGATGCGGAAACAGGAGAACCCGTCGTTTTAAAGAGTGGTTCCTTGGCGAAAGCAATGCGGGCTAGTATGTCTTTACCTTCCATATTTGAACCAATGGAATTAGACGGGAAGTTATTGATTGATGGTGGGGTAGTACGTAACCTACCTGTTATAGAGGCCATTGATATGGGAGCAGATATTGTCATTGCTGTTGATATTACGAGCCCTTTATATAAAAAAGAAGGCTTGGTCTCTTTGGTACAAGTATTAGAACAAACCAGTAGTTATAAATTATCTGAATCCGTAGAATTACAGAAGCAACTAGCAGATGTCGTCATTAGTCCTGATATTACAGGTATTGGAACGCTGGATTTTGATAGAGGGGCCGACCTTCTAAAATTAGGAGAGGCTGCGGCTAGAGCTGCCTTACCAGAAATAGTAGCTATCATTAGTCATAGCGATTCTTTGCATTCTGAAAATGTAAATATACCTCGGTCTTGTAAGGTTTGTAATGTTCAACTTAGAGGGATAGAAGGGAAACGACAAAATGCAATTGCCAATGTCATGCAGATGCGCTCTACCAAAGAGTATTCTATGGAAGTCATTGAAAAGCGGATCAAGCAACTATTTGGCAGTCAATTTTTTAAAGATGCTTATTATGAGTTAACGCCCTCAGAGGAAGGCTATGAGTTATCTATTGATGCAGCCCTAAAGAGTGGGGAATACCTACAAGTCAGTGCGAACTATGATAGTGATCTCAAAGCGGCTTTATTGATGAACGCCACTTTTAGAAACAGAGGTTTGAGCGGGTCTAAATTATCCGTGGATTTTAAACTATCGGAGTATCCCTTGCTATTAGCTAACTACCAAGTGTATACTACCTCTCAACCTAATTTCGGTATCCATTTAGGAGGTAAGCTCAATCATTTTCCTTTAGACTTATACGATGAAAAAGGTGGCGTGGAGGAGCGCACAGGCATGACGCATTATGAACTTCGGCTAAACTTATTTACCAGTTTTAATAATAGTTCTTTATTGTCTGGAGGGATTGGTTTGGAGCGTTATGCCCAAAGAGATAAGTTCTTTGAAGGTGCCACGGAGTCGCTTGGTATTACCCAACAAACAATTTATGCCCGCTACCTAAGGGATACCTATGATCGGGCGCATTACCCCAGAGAAGGATCTTATTTAGCGATTGATGGTAAATTGGCTTTATCTTCTTCCTTAAAATTTCCGTACGATATTCAAGAAATTGGTATTAATAGTTTCAATAAATTAGCTCGAATTCAGTTTTCTAAAATTTTTCCGGTTGGAGAAGTTATGGCGGTAGAATGGTATGCAGACGCAGGGGCAGTAGAATTTCAAAAAACAGAAACGGCAAATAGTTTCCTAAATTTATTCTTTTTAGGCAGAAGCATTCCAGAAGAAATAAGCCACATCGAGTTTGCGGGTTTAGACTATATGGAATTACCTGTTTCTTCCTATTGGTTGTCTGGTATTCGTTGGCGAACAGAATTGAAAGAAGATGTTTTTGCATCCATTCTTTTGAATTATGGACAATATAAAGCAAAGGAATACGAGCGTATTTTCGACAATACGTTTGATGCGGTTCCTGATATAGAGGGAGATATTTTAGGCTATGGATTGGAGATTGGTTTTGTCTCTCCACTAGGCCCAGGTCGATTTGCTACGGAATATAATTTATTTGAGAAACGATTTAATTTTGCGTTTCATTTGGGGTACGTATTTTAGAAACCGAGGTACGGAGTTTTTTTGAACACGGAGACACGGAGGTACAGAGTTTTTATGGATAGCGGACAAGGCAACAGCCTTGCATCAGGAAGAGTGTTAAAAAAAATCTCAGTGCCTCCGTGTTCAAATCCTCTATATCTCTGACTTAAACCAACTAGCATACAACACATAATTATCCGCAATTCTTCCAATATAGTGTTGAAAATTTTCTTTGGTCAGGGGTTTGATTTTTTTAGCAGGAACGCCTGCATAGATAAATCCAGATTCCAACTTCGCATTTTCTAAAACGACTGCACCTGCACCAATTAATACATTGGACTCCACAAGCGCATTATCCATAATAATAGAACCCATACCGACCAATACATTATCGCCGATCGTACAACCATGTACAATCGCATTATGCCCAATAGATACATTATCCCCTACGATGGTTTTAGTTTTTTCATAGGTACAATGAATCACGGCACCATCTTGAATATTGACTTTCTTACCCATGATAATGCTATTGACATCTCCTCTTAGGACCGCATTGAACCAGACGCTGCATTGATCGCCTAATGTTACATCTCCTACGATTGTTGCGTTAGGGGCAACAAAACAATCTTTGCCTAATTTTGGCGTAAAACCTCTTACTTCTTGGATATAGGGCATTGTTTATTTTTTGATAGCTTGTGAAAATTACTTAATCACTACTGTACTTTAGAATATGTCTCTGTTCTCTGCTCTCTATTCTCTGCTCTTTAATATCACTTAATCACAACCGTATTCGTCTGCAAAGCCAACTCATTATACACCTCATCTAATTTCTTTTTCACTTTCATAAATTTGATCATTTCATCGAAATCCCCTTTGTCACTTGCCGCTTTTACCTTATCGGAAATGTCTAGGCGCATTTGGTGGATTTTCTTTTGCTTGAAAGTCCGCAGCGAATAGATACTGTCTTTGGTGAAATTCTCTTCAGGATTTTTTTGTGTGCGGAGGGGCTGTTCAAATTTCTCTTCCCAATTAGGACTATACTCATACGGAGAACTCAAGAGGCCTGTTGTAATTTCGCGAATCTTTTCATCCGAATGATTTAAAAAATAGCTATGATCGGTTGCCTTCTTTTTCAATAAACGCTGATGGTATTCATTAACGATTAGGCCATATCCAGCGTTATCAAAATCATCAAGGACGTCTTCTATATTAGAAAGGATGTATTCTGCTACGGTGATATTTTCTTCCGTATCAAAAATTTGATTCCCCCCACTTATTAAAATACGGACGATGTCTTTTTCTTGATAAGCAGCGCCGACCACTTGGTTGAGCTCATCAACAGGTCGTATACGATCTGCTAGTTCAGGTGGTAATTGCTCCTCTCCTTCTACCATTGGAGGTGGAGCAGAAGGGAAAGAAGGATCTCCTGATGGGGCAGGCTTGCCTACAGGCGAACGATCTCTGCGAATTTGTCTTTTCTTTCGACCCTTTGCAATGTTTTGCGTAATTAATTTATTCGCCTCGTTGATCAATGTTTGCTCCTCAATATCTACCAATTGCGCACATTGCTTCACATACAAGGATCGCTTAATTGGATCGGGAATCCGTGCAATACTAGAAACAATATCCTTAATGATTTCTGCTCGCTTGACGGGATCGCCAACCGTTTCGGCTAACAGTAAATTGGTCTTAAATAAAATAAAATCTTCTGCCTGCTCAGCTATAAATTCTTTAAAGGCAGTCACGCCAACCTTCTGCATATAAGAGTCTGGGTCTTCGCCATCAGGTAGCAAGACGACCTTGACATTCATATCCTGTTCCAATACTAAATCCAATCCCCGTAAAGCTGCTTTAATCCCTGCCGCATCTCCATCGTATAAGATTTTGATATTAGGAGTAAAGCGTTTGATTAAGTTGATTTGCCCTTCTGTCAAAGAAGTACCGGAAGAGGCCACTACATTTTCAATCCCTGATTGATGCAAAGAAATCACATCCGTATAGCCTTCTACTAAAATACATTCATCTTCTTGTCGAATCGCCTTTTTGGCCAAGTGTGCCCCATAGAGTACTTTATTCTTAACGTATATTTCTGTCTCTGGGGAATTGATGTACTTGGCCGTCTTTTTGTCGGTCGATAACGTTCGTCCTGCAAAGGCAATGACTTTACCGGATACGTTATGGATGGTAAACATGACCCGATCTCGAAAAAAATCGCCATCGTATTGATTGGTCAATTTTAATCTTTTCAACAAAGTTTTGTTATATCCTTTGGCAATAGCCGAATTGGTAAAGGCTGCTTTAGAGGCGGGAGCATAGCCCAATTCAAATTTTTCGATCGTCCCTTCTCTAAATCCTCTTTGCTTGAAATAAGATAAGCCGACGCTCTTTCCTTTATCGGTCTCCATCAACTGCTCATGGTAGAATTCTTTAGCGTAGCCATTGACTAAATACAAACTATCATACAACTGCTTCTCGGCAATAGCTTCTGCACTGAGTTCTTTTTCTTCTACCTTAATCCCATATTTATTGGCAATGTATTTTAAAGCCTCTACAAAAGTGAAGTTTTCTAATTCGCGTAAAAATTGGACTGGATCGCCGCCTTTGCCACAACCAAAGCATTTGCATATATTCTTGCCCGGAGATACCGTAAAGGAGGGCGTCTTTTCATTATGAAATGGACATAAGCCTATATAATTGACGCCTCTCCGCTTGAGGTTGACAAAATCTTCGACGATGTCTTCGATCTTGGCGGCTTCTAATATTTCGGTGACGTTTTTTTGTGTGATCATGTTTTTTCGTCGTATGAGACTTTAAATATACGGATTTTATTATGGCTTCGCCATATACCAATTCCCCATTCCCCCATATCCCCATATCCCATTCCCCATGACTGCGTCATGGGCTACAGGGTGTCGTCCCGTTGGGACTTGTATGACGTTGACCTTGTATGATGTTGACATCCCCATGATTGTATGATGAGCTTGTAGGGGACACAAAAAGGGCCTGACGATTAGTCAGGCCCTTTTGCGTACAGTCCCAACGGGACGACACCTTGTAACCCATGACGCAGTCGTGGGAGATGACACCTCGTAACCCATGACGCTAGTCATGGGTTACACCAACATCACGCCTCCTTATCCTTAGCCACCGCATCCTTCGCCCATTGCTCCCGCTCATCTGGCAATTGCCAAACCGCCCCACCATTCTCAATAGAATTGAACATCGGTAACCAATCACCTGGACCAGCAGATTCTGTCAATATTTCGTAGCGACGCATTTTTAGAATCGGCTCGAGTGGGTTGATTAATACTGGACAAGCTTCTACGCAAGCATTACAAGTCGTGCAAGCGTGCAACTCTTCTCTAGTGATATAATCGAAAAGCGATTTACCATCATCAAAATTCTCTTTGGTAAGGGTTTTCGCTTCTGCCTTTAATTCTTCTTTGACATATTGTAAATCACCGCTATCTAATTTTTCGCCAATTTCTTCTGCTCGATCTCTAATATCCATCATCACTTTACGCGGCGATAGTTTTTTACCGGTAAGGTTAGCAGGACAAACAGAAGAACAACGGCCACATTCGGTACAAGTGTAGGCAGCTAATATGTTTTTCCAACTAAGGTCCATTACATCTTTAGAACCAAAAACGGGCAAATCATCTTCTGCTGGCATTTCTCCGGTATCTTCTGTTAAGCCCATCATCGATTTCACTTCATTCATAATCTCAGGCATGTTTTCCATTTCCCCCCTAGAATTCTGATTGGCATAAAAGGTATTCGGAAAAGCAAACATAATATGTAGGTGCTTAGATTTTGGCAAGTAATTGATAAAAGCAAAAACCACCAAAATGTGTAGCCACCAACCACAACGTTCTATGATTTGTAAAGTGCTGGTTTCTAATCCACCAAACAATGCAGGGCCGAGCCAGCTACTTATAGCTAGTGGACCAGTACTTGGATAATGGGCAGGATCAATACCTTGCAATACCTTATCTGCTCCATTCATACTAAAAATACCGAATAACAATAATAGCTCCCCAATCAAAATCAGATTCCCATCTAATTTAGGCCAGCCTGTCATTTCTGACATATGGAATCGAGGTATTTTTAATAAATTTCTTCTACTTAAGAAAACCACAGTGGCAATGAATGCCAATAAGGAAAGAATTTCTATGCTATTGATAATCAAAGTATACAGACCACCTAAGTAAGGCGCAAAAAAGCGATGCTGTCCAAATACCCCATCAATCATTATTTCGATTAACTCGATTTGAGTAAATAAGAAAGCCACATAGATGAACAAGTGGAAAACAGCAGGGATCCACCGTTTGAACATCTTTTTTTGTCCAAAAGCGATTAGGAACATATTTTTCCAACTTTGCCCGCTATCCAGTTGAGCATCGTCGTCTTTGCCTAATAAGATATTTCGACGAATCTTTAAAAATTGCTTCCCTGCATACCCAAAGGCGATGGCAGTAATAATAATGAATGCGATTTGTTGGAGCATTATTGAGAATTGTTAAACTTTATTT
>CALJIY010000614.1 GCA_937973945.1 uncultured Saprospiraceae bacterium
TAAAATGTACATTGACTTT
Source organism: uncultured Saprospiraceae bacterium (assembly GCA_937973945.1). Lineage (GTDB taxonomy): Bacteria > Bacteroidota > Bacteroidia > Chitinophagales > Saprospiraceae > JAFMDF01. The sequence continues at coordinate 20 of CALJIY010000614.1, forward strand.
TTTGATACAATTGTCTCCATTGGCGAGATTATTGGGTCGAATATTAAAGACATTGACATGAAAATCTTGAACGGATATGTAAGGTTTGTTAATGGTATCTGCAATGGCTTGAATACTGTCATCCCCATCTTCAATGGCTCTACCACAGTCCTGACAGGCTGGGCAGGTCGTTTCTTGCGACCACAAGGAAGAACTTAGTAGGAATGAAAAAAGTAGTGATATAAATATGCGCCCCATATAAGGAATCTATGTAATCTGTTTTTAGGAAGATTTAATTCCTAAGTGTTTCGTAATCAGGTGTTTGTATGTAGTAAGATCGTAAGTTCTCAATGATGAATTAAAAATGATGAATAACCAACAGGACGTACATGCTGGATTTTTAAAGTTAAGTGGATTACTCATTTCTCATTCATCATTTCTCATTGACTGTATCAAATGATAATCACGATCGTCTCAAATAGACAGATCTTAAATATCCGACTTGTCTGACAAGTTATTATACTGATGGATGGTAAAGGTACTTTTGTGGAGCTTTGTAATAGCAAATTTAGTCCTCCTTTTCTATTAAGACAACTATATTACTTTATTTTGCATCTGTAAGACATTTTTAATGGTACTGCACCGATCCGACAAGCACATTGAATTGTTTTATTTTAAATATATTAAACGATAACAATGATCGACTTATTACTTGATCTCTAGCATAAACTACTGGTACTACTGGTAATTTTTAGAATAGAGAGCAGAGAAGCGAGAGCAGAGACAGATACCGTTTAAAAAACTATGAAACTCCGTCAATTTTAAACGAAATCCATCTCTATTCTCTGCTCTCTATTCTCTGTTCTTAAAAATGTCCAGTAGTGTAGGCATAAGTATGAGCCCTAAATTTGTCAGCAGAGCTACTATTTTGCCGACTTTTGTATATTTGTGGCGATCCTTACAGATAATGGGCAATAAAGTTGACGAGTTTATCGAAAGCACTATCGTTACTAACTACTAAAATTCAATAATGGCAACAGTTTCTACTTATGATAGTTCCCAATTAACGGCGCAATTTAATTCCATTTTGGAAAGTACATTGCAGGAGGTAGTGGCAGCAGATACCTTTGAGACTTATGAGGCGGCATTAGCCGATGGGGCTATGACCTTAGCGGATGCCATTGCGAATGTAGGGCAAACAACCGCTGATTTCTTAGATCATTCAGGTCTACCAGCTAATGATGCTAGTCTTTTAGGGCCTAATGTGGTCAGTTATCTATGGTTAGAAGAAGCGAAGGGATATTTGCTATTGTGGAGAGATATTCTATTGCAAGAGCAAAAGGCGGTATTGATGGAGCTAGATGGAAAGGTGACTAAGGCCAATCTCACCAAACTACAAGCTGCTTCTAAAGATATTTTAAAAAATGCCAGTGCGGATCTACAATCATTTTATGGTCGATCTTTAGCTAATCTTAAGAAAGGAGATAAAAAAAGCCTTCAACAGATCAAGAAATGGCAATTTCAGCAAAATCCTTGGTCGATGTACCAAGCGCAGTTTGAGCAAATCGCCAAGCAATGCAAAAATGCGGAGATTCAACAAAACGGTCTTCAGAATACGGCTAAAGGCTTTCATGACATTAAGCAAATCATAAAAGAAACAATCTCTTCCTGTGAGCACGAGTTGGATCAACTACGTGTCCTGTCTACTGATACTAAGCAATTTATAGAAGAACATATAGAAGCTAAGCCCGGTAAGGTAGCGCTTCATTTAGAGGAGCTAGAGAATAAAATCAGCATACCTGGACATTTTACCAACTTCTCCCAAGATTTGGATTTGGGTATTGCCAATCTAGCGGCCAAAATGCAAGTGCCCATCGATACGAATGGTGGGATGGTGCAGTATAAAGAAGCCAATTTCAAAAAGAATGCTCGACAGTGGCTAGACTCGGAGATTGTACCGGTCTTATATGAGATATGGGAATTGACGGAGGGCGCAGAGCATAATATGAAAATGTCGCTAGTCAATGTAAGAAACCGAGCGGTCCTATTGTCAAATGAATTAAAAGAAGAGACGAGTTCTATTAACTTTGAAAAAGAGAGTTATTGCCAGCCCTTAGAAGCAATGATTAAGAAGGTAGATGGCTGGATGACGAATATTAAAGAATTAGAAAAGCTGATTGATCAGCGATTGGATGATACCTTTACTTTATCCAGTATTTATAATACAGAAAAAGCCTTCCTACCTGTTTCGCTACAATCAACGCTCAGTCAATATAGTATCGGAGAAAATAAATTGTTGAAAAAAGCGCGTACCCAATTAGGTAAGCCAGGGAGTGTGCTGAAGCGGTTTAGAGATAAGGTGTCGGAGCAAGAAAACTTAAGTGATTCTGAAAAAATTGTTCGGATTATTGAGGATCGGAATGTGTGGGAGGACAATAATCAATATACCAGTATTTTTCAAACCAAAGGGTACATCGGGGAATCCTTTTGGGTCGGTCGAGAGCAAGAATTACAGCGTATTCATAATTTGATTGATCAATGGGAATTGGGCTACAGAGGTACGGTACTATTAAGTGGTAGTCGCTTGTCTGGCAAATCCTTATTTGGAGATGTAGTCGCGAATAAATATTTTCCTAGAAAAACGATTCGGTTAGTGCCCAATACCCATATGAATACGGAAGGGCGAAAATGGACCACTACAACTAATCTGAAAGAAGCCTTAGATTTTGTAAAAAAAATAGCCCTCAAAAGTAGAACCTTAGTCTGGATCGATGACTTGGAATTATGGCAAGATCCAACGATTCCTTTAGGTCAAAATATTCGACATCTGCAAGAACACCTGGACCAAAATGGAACGCAATTGTTCTATATCGTTTCTATGAGTAAATGGTTGGAAGACCACTTACAGAAGACACATCTTTTAAAAGATTCCTTCCAAGCGGTTATTCGGTTGGATAATATGAGTGTGGCAGAAATTCAGCAAGCTATTTTAATTAGACATGGCGCAACGCATAAGATATTAGTGGATAATGAAGGCGTCGAAGTGGAATCAGAAGCTTTTACTAAAATGAGTGCTGCTGTTTGTCAAGCCGCTAAAGGAAATATTGGTGATGCCCTAAATCGTTGGGCAGCTTCTATTAAAAGAGTTGGAGAGGAACAAGTTATCCACGATCGGGTGACGACTTATCCTTTACCCAAATTTTTGAGTGCGAATGGGGCACTTTTATTAGCTACCATTTTTAAGGAAAAAAGAACCAATGAATATCGTCTCCGTCGATTGTTTGGTGCTTCCTTTAAGGAAAAATACAGTCATATTTTACAGCGATTTATTAGTATCGGTATTTTGAAAAGGCAAATAGACGGCATGTTAGAGGTGAATGAAAATATTGTTAATGATTTAGGCGAGATGCTGGCACGGACGAAGTATTTATAGATATAATTAATATTCATAAATGGATAATTTTTTTAGAAGTTATGTTAGTTGGCCACAATTTTTTATCACGGCCTTTGGATTATTTATCCTTTATTTTGTCCTTCGGTTTGCAAGGCAAATATTGACTAATACGCAGTATCTAGGTAATCTCAGATTACCTTTATTAAGTAGTATAGAAAGGATTCTTATATTCTATGAGCCGATCGTGATTTTATTATTGGGGAGTGCCTTTGTTTTGATTAACCCGATCTCTCATGGTATGTGGGTGGCCTTGCTACTCGTTGCTGGCTTTAGTCATGTGAAGAATTATATCAGTGGTAGAATATTACAGTTGGATAAAGGTATTTCGATTGGCAATCGAATTAAGGTAGATAATGAAAAAGGGGTGATTTCTGCTATTGATCGCTTAGGTATCCAATTAACCACAGATAAAGGTATCCAATATCTGAACTACTCTAAATTGAGTGATAATGGCTTTATGCTATTGTCTGGTGAGGAAATTGGTGGTAATTATCAATTAAAAGTTAGTCCTAAAGAATATAATGAACGCTTGAATTATCCTGCAAAGCTGATGGATGTTTTTACGACTACGCCTTTCTTAGATTGGAGCCATCGACCTACAATTGAGCAACCCTCAGGAGCGCAACATGCCATGAATGTAAAAGTGATGATACGAGAAGATGCGCATTTGCCAGACTTATTGCAATTAATTGAAGAACGTGGTTTTGTTTGTTCTGTTAAGTAACTTTTGCTGTATCAAATTCGATTTAAAATAACTTTATAATATGGATATTTTTTCTACGTACGGATCTATTATTACTGCTTCCTTAATTATTATTATTTCGTTTTGCTTTGGAGAATTATCTCGGAAGACAAACGTCCCCTCTGTATTGATGCTTATCGTATTGGGGATATTAATGAAGTTTGGAATGGATGCCATGGGCATTGAGGAATTGAATTGGAGACCAGTCTTAGAAGTATTGGGAACCGTTGGTTTGATTATGATTGTATTAGAGGCAGCTTTAGAGTTGGAGTTGAAGCCAGATAAATATTTTCCTATTTTTAAGGCTTTTATTGTGGCATTGATCGGTCTGCTTTTATCGATATGGGCCGCCGCAGAGATACTCGTGTATTTTATAGATGGGATGACGAATGAAAAGGCTTGGCTATATGCTACTCCTTTGTCCATTTTATCGAGTGCCATCATTATACCAAGTGTAAGTGCTTTATCTTTATCTAAAAAGGAATTTCATATTTATGAAAGTACCTTTTCGGATATTTTAGGCATTATGGTCTTTTATTTTTTAGCAGGGAATATGGAAGCAGAATCACATGGAGGTGGTTACGCAGGTTTTGCCGGGAATACGGTATTAACAATTGTCTTGTCCTTAGTAGCGAGTTATATGATTGTTTTGATTTTTCAAAACATTAAAAGTCATACAAAATTATTCCTATTAATAGCTGTTTTATTACTCCTATATGCGATTGGGAAAAAAGCGCATTTATCTTCCTTGATTATCATTTTTATATTTGGTCTGTTAATGAATAACACCAAATTCTTCTTTAGAGGTCCTCTAGCTAAATGGCTGAAAATGGACGAGGCCAAACATATCTACGAAGGCCTGCATGTCATCACCATGGAAACGGCCTTTGTGATTCGGACTTTTTTCTTTGTCGTATTTGGATTAACCATCGTGCTTTCCTCTTTAGCAAATATGAATGTGGTGATTGTCAGTTTATTAATTTTAGTTTCTATCTACCTAATTAGAGTAGTATTGCTTAGAATATTCTTAGGTGCGGATATATTACCTCAATTGTTTATTGCTCCTAGAGGGTTGATTACGGTGCTATTATATTATGCAATTCCAGATGAAGCTAAAGT
>CALJIY010000615.1 GCA_937973945.1 uncultured Saprospiraceae bacterium
ATTCTTGCAGATTTATTGACGCTGTTTGCGGTATTAGGTATTATGCTGTATACTAGTTGGAAATTAACTTTAGTCTGCTTGATTACAATGCCTTTTTTAATTGGAGCAACCTATATTTTTAAAGAAAAAGTAAAAGCTTCCTACCAAATCGTTCGAACACAAATTTCTCGAATGAATGCTTTTTTGCAAGAACGGATTACGGGGATGCGAATGGTTCAGATATTCAATGCAGAGGAGCAGGAAATGGATAAGTTTAAAACCATCAATAGAGAATATACGGAAGCCAATCTAAATGCTATATTATATTATGCAGTTTTCTTTCCTGTAGTAGAGATTATTTCTGCCGCTTCTTTAGGTTTGATGGTTTGGTATGGGGCGCGTGGAGTGATAGGCGGCGAGGTCACCTTAGGTGCTTTAGTCGCATTTCCTATTTTCTTATCTATGTTGTTTAGACCTATGCGGATGTTAGCAGATAAGTTTAATACCCTACAAATGGGATTAGTAGCAGCGGATAGAGTGTTCGGTCTATTAGATAGTGATCAACAAATTGCCAACACAGGAACGATAAAACCAGATCGTTTAAAAGGAGATTTAGCATTTCAAGACGTAAGCTTTGCCTATATCGCTAAAGAATATGTATTAAAAAACATCAACTTTAAAGTGAATGCAGGCGAGACCTTGGCAATAGTAGGTAGCACTGGTTCTGGAAAATCCACGATCATTAATATTTTGAATCGCTTTTATGAATTGAATAGTGGAGAGATTTTGATTGATGGTACTGATATTCGTTCTTATGAACTCAAAGCATTAAGAAAAAGAATTGCTGTTGTTTTACAAGACGTATTTCTGTTTTCTGGTTCTGTTATGGAAAATATTACGCTTCGGGATGCATCTATCAGTAAAGAGACGGTCATAGAAGCAGCAAAAATGATTGGTGCGCATGAATTTATTATGAAACTGCCAGGCGGATATGAATATGAAGTGATGGAACGTGGTGCGACCCTATCTATGGGGCAACGACAATTAATTTCCTTTGTGCGAGCCTTAGTTTTTGATCCAGATATACTCATCCTAGACGAAGCGACTTCGTCTATTGACCCAGAGTCAGAATCAGTTATTCAATATGCAATAGAAACTTTAATTGCTAAACGTACTTCTATTATTATTGCTCACCGTTTATCTACGATTCGCCACGCCAATAATATTATGGTCTTGGATAAAGGGGAGATTATGGAATTTGGTCCGCACCAAGAATTATTACAACTGGAAGATGGACATTATAAGCAGTTGTATGAAATGCAGTTTGTGGAAATGGAGGCTTAATTTTATTATGTTGCTTTTCGAGCCACAATCTGAGTAATTACCGCTGAATAAACAAACCCATTCTTAATCTTTTCCTGCTCCGCCCAATAGTTTTTTAAGGCATCAAAATCAGCTTGGGCGAGTAATCCTTGTTCAACAAAAGTCGATGCAAAATCATTAAAGGCATCTCGCCACCAGTTCCACCAGCGGTGCTGCACAGGCGCCATACCGCCCACACAAGTCTGTGATTCAATCGTAAAACCTGCCTTTTCTAAAAAGCTAGGGAGATAAGTCCCAATTTTAGCATCGCCTCCATTATTTAAATAAAATTGATTCCAAGCTTTGGTATTTGCATCAAAACTTTCATTGGCAGGTACGCAGGTAAAACTATCTAAAGTTAAATACTCCATGGCAACAAATACCCCTCCTGGTTGTAGCTTTTTATAAATAGCTTCCAAAACAGCAGGTAAATCTGCAATCAAAAAAGCTAAGAACCAACGACAAAAAACAGCTTCATACAATCCTTCTTGTTTAGGCAAATCTAGAATATCAGCGTGTAATAGTGCTATATTTTGCGTTTTTCGCTTTTGGATCTGAAAACCTAAGTAATCCTGATATAAACTAGCCTTATCTAAAGCCGTGATATGTGCTTTGGGACAGGTATTAGCTAATTCAAAGGTCGTAAAGCCAGGACCGCAGCCTAAATCTAGTATATTTTTACAATCTGCTAATTTGGCTAACTGAATAAGCGCTTGCGTTTCTGGTTGCCAAGCTAGATGCTGTCTGTCTAATCGTTCTATTTCTTGTTGGTGAACCCCTAGAAAATAATTTTCACTCATCTATTTGTCGGTTTTTAACGAATTTTCTCTTTAGGATAGGCAAGATACGGTAAAGAAGTCATTTTATATTCCTTACAGAACCCTTGTATTTACAAGCTTTTTGGAACTAATAAGCTACCTATTACATCAAATTTCAAAAAAAATATCTTTTTTTCTAAAACTATTGGGTACATCATTGAAAGTACCAACACTCTAGTATGTAAGGCATAAAGATGCTTACAAACGCAAGACAAAAACAAAAACAAACACTAAAATCTAGGACAGCGAGACATTCAACAAAAATTTCCAACGAACATTATTATCCCATGACCGCGTTGACCCACAACGCAATTTTTTTGAACGTAATCCATGAACACCGTCTTTTAACCAAAATTGACAATTTAATTCTCAAAAACTCGAAAAAAAGAAAGCTCGTCCGATTTTATTAGCCCAAGTACTAGGAGTAGTACAGGAAAGCATACCTAGCTTGAAAACGTAGATAGGAATACATATTAAAGTAATAGGTATGTGGCTTTGAAAGTTGTTGTCTAAGCAAAAATGAAATTGACATCTCCGACCTGATTAACGGTGCTTAATTCAGGTCGGAAGATGCTCCTTTTAGTAAAAATCCCAAATCCTAAATAACAAATCCCGAATAACCAGTAAGAAACTAGAAATGAAGAAATATAAACGCTTCATTTCACGTAAATGGCTGCTTAGTAACCAGTCATTAAATCCCACACCCCCTCGCATGACTAAAAATACTTATGGTGAAGCAACTTTGGTTGCTCCATTTTTAAGTTTTATCAAGATATATGGATAGTAATGGACTGTAGTCGATCCTTTAAACCGATCAACTACGAAATGTTGGAAAGAGAAGTTCGCATGAACTTCTCTTTATTTTTTGCCCAATTTATACTTCATTCTTTTTTAACCTCTCTCTAGTATAAAGCCCACCTCTTTTTTTAACATTATTGTAGCTGATTTCCTTGCCTTAGTAAGGATAAAACAATAACTCAGCCATCTGGACGGTCTCTTTTGCCTCTATTTTCACCTAAAAAATACTTCTGTAGCTCTGCTATGCAAGGATTTTTTAAGAAAAATTGGAAACAAAATAACCTCGTCCAACTTGACGGATTTATTATTTCATCGTTACTTAACAAAAGAATAAGCTCTTTTTTGTGAATATTTTCCCTTCTCAAACGTTTATATAAAGACAGTTGTTAAACTCCATCATTCCAATACTAATTGGTGGGTTGTTAGAATGCTTAATTTTGTTGTACTACATGAGATATACTTTTTTTAAAACTTTCCTTATCAGTGTATTAATTAGCAGTTGTAGCCTCTTATTGGCACAAGATGCAGAACCCGTGGATAAGCTCAAGATAGACGGAGAGATCGTCAGTGTCCAATATTCAGAGAATGACACGCTTTTGGTAGCTGATTTGGGAGATGTTTATGTATCTTCGCCTAGAAACTTTGATTCCGTAGATGATTATCTGCGCTATATGAAATATCGGAGATACGCGAATAAGGTGTATCCGTATGCGGTAGAGGCGATTAAAATATTTCGAGAAGTAGAGCATGTAACGACAACTATGAAGCCTCGAAAGCGTAAAAAACATATCAAACGACTACATAAGGAATTAAAGAAAGAATTTACGGATCCTTTGAAGAATTTAAGCAAGACACAAGGAAAAATCTTGATTAAAATGATAGAAAAGGAGTTAGATACGCCTTTTTATAGTTTGGTTAAGAGTTTACGAGGTGGTTTTACGGCAACTTATTGGAGTACTTTGAGCCGTCCGTTTGGTTATCGATTAAAAAAAGGATATAAGAAGGGAGAAGATCCTATATTGGATGCCGTATTATACGATTTAGATATTTCTCACAAAATTGAATAAGCTTGAAGATTTTAAATAACGATGAGGTAATCGGCCTTTCTTCTATCAATTGTTCCCTAGACTGGTTTCCGCAAGATGCAAGGAATGGAAGTATTGTTTCTTCGTTATTGTTATGCTTCTTTTTTTTCCTCTCTGTTACGCCTGCCTTTTCTCAATTCAAAAAAAAACCAAAGAGTATTTTTCAGACCTTGCAACAAGGAACCATGACGGGGGTTATTATTGAGACAGATTTAGATAGTATTATAAATCATCGAAGTAGAAATACTTATCAACCTGCTTTTTTTAGTCATGCAGATATACATGGTAATATTATCAAGCATGATATTCGTATAAGACCCAGAGGAAAGTTTCGAAGAAGAGTCTGTGACTTTCCAATGGTGAAAATAGATTTTAGTAAGAAAGATCTAAAAGAACGAAAGTATAAAAAATTTGATGACTATAAATTAGTTACCCATTGTATGAATACAATGGATGATAGTTTTGAAAGTGTCGCAAGAGAATATCTTGCCTATAAGTTGTATAATATTCTTTCACCAGATAGTTATGAGGTTCAGTTTCTATTTATTACCTATGTCGACAGCAAAGAGGTAGTTCCAGCCTTTCAACATTTCGGATTTATTATTGAAGATACAGCAGAGTTGGCTGATCGGATCAAGGGAGAGTTTCGAAAAGATGTGGATGGTTTAAAGTTAGATAGTCTGAATACGGTCCAGCATGACTTTGTAGCTTTGTACCAATACATGATTGGCAATACAGATTGGCGAGCAACACCTATTTCTAGAAATGTAAAAGTGTTTAAAAAAGAAGGAGAAATGGACTATGAACTGGTGCCTTTTGATTTTGATTTTTCAGGGCTAGTAGCAGCTCCTTATGCAGTACCCAATTCTAGTTTAGGACAAAGAACTGTTCGACATCGTATCTTTCAAGGAACAAAAAAAATAGCAGATCTTGATAAAGCTACAAGATTCTCTTTTTTAGAAAAGAAGAAAAAGATTCTTAAATATGTTAAACGATTTAGTCTATTATCAAAAGCTAGCAGGAAAGATATTACGAGTTTTTTAGAGTTCTTTTTTAAAGAATTGGAAAAAATCGCTTCCAAAAATTCAGAAAAATAATACAAAGAAGAAAGTATTAAATATGGCAGTAGAAGTAAATCAGCATAAAAGTAATACAGGTAGAACTATTCTAATTATTTTGGGCCTACTTGCACTAATAGCTTTTATTGTAGGCTATGATAAATATCAAGATATTTTTGGTCCTGCAGTTCCTGATACAATAGGAACGCAAACTTTTTTTGAAATTCCTACCAACTCTACCTTTGAAGAGGTAGTTGCTTCTTTAGCCTCCCAACAAATAATAAAAGATACAAAATCCTTTTCTTGGGTAGCAGAATACATGAAATACCCTAGACCTGCTATGCGAGCAGGAAGATTTAAAATAGAACCAGGATGGAGTAATAGACAATTGATTCAACACCTAAGGGCTGGAAAGCAAGAGCCTTCCAAATTAGTATTTAATCATGCTTGGAAAGTGGAGAATATTGCAGGAAAAGTAGCTTCTTTTATCGAACCAGATTCAGCAGCTATTGCTGCATTATTGCAAGATGAAGCCTACATCAAAGAATTGGGCTATACAAAAGATAATCTTATGACCTTATTCATTCCGAATACCTACGAGGTATTTTGGAATACTACACCCAAACAATTCGTAGAGCGAATGGTCAAAGAAAAAGAGATTTTTTGGAGTAAAAATAATCGTCGTCAAAAAGCAGAAAAACTCGGATTAACGCCAGATGAAACCTATACATTAGCTTCTATTGTAGAAAGAGAAACGGTGCAAAATGACGAGAAACGTAGAGTGGCAGGGGTGTATTACAATCGCTTGAATACAGAGGGTTGGAAATTAGAAGCAGATCCTACCGTAAAATTTGCTACAGGAGATTTTGGCCTTAGAAGGATACTTAATAAACATTTAGCAATTGACTCTCCTTATAATACTTATAAAAATCCTGGATTGCCGCCTGGTCCAATTAGTATGGCCTCTATCTCTAGTATTGATGCTGTTTTAAATGTAGAAGACCATAAGTATATGTTTTTCTGCGCTCGAGGAGATGGTAGTGGTTTCCATAATTTTGCCAAAACGCTTGCTCAGCATAATGCCAATGCAGTTAAATATCGTCGCAATATGAGAAATAGCGGTGCATGGAAATAAGAGCCCATCTCTAAGAATATGAAAGTACTTCATTTTTCATCTGCACATACTTGGCGAGGTGGGGAGCAGCAAATAGCTTACCTATTTGAAGAATTAGAAAATATAGGTGTTCAGCAATGGATTTTTTGTAGAAGTGGGAGCGAACTAGCAGCCTATTGCTTGTTTCATAATTGGCCGCATTTCACCTACTGGAAAGGTTTTTCTATCAATCCTATTATTGGTTTTCAATTAAAGAATTTATGTCGTCAACTAAGTGTAGACTTAGTCCACTTGCATGATTCGCATAGCCATACTTTTGCTTATATGAGTGCTTTGATAGGCAATCCAACTCCTTATGTATTGAGTAGAAGAGTTGATTTTCCGGTAAAGAATAGTCTGCTTTCTAAAAACAAATACAATCATCCTTCCATTAAAAAAATCATCTCTGTTTCTCATAAAGTACAGACTATATTAGCCCCTGCTATTACAGACCACACGAAATTAGAAGTGATACATAGTGGTATTGATTTGTCAAAATTTCAATACGAAAACACAGGGATTTTAAGAAAGGAATTTGAGATACCAGATACGACTACTATCATTGCCAATGTAGCAGCAATAGCCCCGCATAAAGACTATTATACTTTTGTAGATACTGCCGCTGTTTTATTGAAAAAACAACAGAATCTTCATTTCTTTATTATTGGTGCGGATGGTGGAGAAGGAGTAGCGATTCAAAATTATATCAATGAAAAAGACCTTCCTGCATTTATTAGCTTAATTGGATTTCGAAAAGATATACCTGAAATTTTACCAGAGGTAGATGTGTTTTTATTTACAAGCAAAGAGGAAGGTTTAGGTACTTCGGTCTTAGATGCTTTGGCTTGTGGAGTGCCTGTAGTAGCGACTAATGCAGGAGGAATTCCGGAAATGATTAAGCATCAGCACAACGGGCTGTTAGCGCCTGTAGGGGATAGTGGGTTGTTAGCTAAACATGTGGAGACTGTTTTATTTCAAGAAGAATTAGCTACTAAATTTATTGAAAATGGGAAAGTAGTAGTACAGTCCTTTGATAAGGCAGAGTCGGCTAAGAAAACTTATGGTATTTATAGGAAGTGTTTGGGTGGATTTGTTTAAATAACTATTTTCTCTTTCTTATCAAACAATGCCATAGCTACTACAGAGATAACAATTAATAAACCACCAAGAATCTGCAACCCATCTAATTTTTCTCCAAGTACCAAGAATGCAATAATAATTGCAAATATAGGCTCCATAGTAGAGGTGACAGTAGCGACAACAGGTTCTAGTGATTCGAGGCCCACATAGAATAGACCAAAGGGGATCAAGGTGCTAACAAGTGCTATGGAAAAAATAAGTCCCCAGGTATTATAGCTATATCCTTTTCCCACTAAAGCTAAAGGCGGATGAATGATATTCCAGAATAAGGAGGCTACGAATAAGACATAGAAAAAGACCGTCCAAGCACCATATTTAGCGAGGCCTTTTTTACTATAAATAGTATAGAAAGCAAAAGTGATTGCGGAGATAATAGCTGCAATAAGTCCTTCCCAATTCAATCTCTCTATTGCTGACTGATTCACGCCAACAACGAAATAGCAACCAAGCAATGCCAATCCAATAGCAAGAAAAGTAACAAACGTCGCTTTCTTTTTTAGAAACAATAGTTGGTAAACTAGTATCATAGAAGGGGCAGTATACTGAATAGTAACTGCTATTCCAACATCTATCTTATTAATCGCATAGAAATAGGTGAATTGCAAAATCGCTAATCCGAATACACCTAGCACTAAAAAATAGCCAATATCTTTCAAATCTATTAGGAATGCGTTTTTATTAAAGCAGGCTAATATCAATCCTAGCAGTAAGAAAGAGTAGCTAAGTCGAGCTTGAACTAAATCGGTCGGTTCAATACCTGCTATAAACAGATATTTAGCTAATGTTCCACCAATACCCCATAAAAAAGTGGCTGTTAATATCAAGAAGATTCCTTTGTAACGATAGAAAGCCTGTTTTACTAACAAAATTTTTGATTGATTTTACGAAATTGGGGACAATGTAAGGTTTAGTAATGAAAAATGGGACAAAAGAAGCTGTCCAAATGGCGGAGTCATTGTTTTGTCCTTACTTAATAGCCTTTCAGGATAATATTATCGGATATATTCGGTTATTTTTGGGATTATACATCGTGAAAAATACATTCCTTTGTCGCTAGTTAGATCAAAGATCACAGATTCATCTATTGACAATAGTCCATATATTGTATATTTGCAATTCAAAAATATTTTTTCAGTAAAATCAAATTTTAAAGTAGATATGAAGCAATTATTATCAATCCTATCAATGTTTGCCTTAGTAGCATTTTTTGCACTAGATGCGCAAGCACAAATTAAAACACCTTCTGCAAGTCCATCTTCTAAAGTGACACAAACAGTAGGTCTTACAGAAGTAACAATAGAATACTCTCGTCCAAGTATGAAGAAGCGGACCATTTTTGCTGCAGATGGTTTAGTACCGTTCGGTAAAGTATGGAGAACAGGAGCAAATGCTGTTACAAAAATGACTTTTAGCGATGATGTAACAGTAAGTGGTGTCGCTTTGAAGAAAGGTGCATACGGTGTTCTTACCGTTCCAGGTGCTAATTCTTGGTCTGTACAATTTCACCCGTATGAATCTGGTAGCTGGAGTAGCTATGTAGATAAGACGCCTGCTGCAACTGCAACGGCAACAGTATCTAAATTACCTTTTGCATTAGAAACATTCGTGATCCATACAGATAATTTAACTAGTAACTCTGCTGATTTAGAGTTTATCTGGGAAAGTACAGTCGCTACCTTGAAGTTAGAGACTGCTGTTGATGAAGTAGTAATGGCAGCTATTGACAAAGTATTAGCTGGACCTACTGCAAATGATTATTATACTGCGGGTTCTTACTATTTTGACTCAGGTAAGGATATGGAAAAGGCTTTATCGTGGATTCAAAAAGCAACACAAACAGATTCTCCTAGATTCTGGCAAGTACGTAAAGAATCTTTAGTTCTTGCTGCTATGGGAAGACATAAAGATGCTATTGCTGCTGCTAAAAAATCTTTAGAATTAGCAACTGCTGCTGGTAATGCAGATTACATCAAAATGAATAACGATTCTATCGCTAAGTGGATGAAGATGTAAGATGTTGAAGATTGTTTGATTGTCTGATTGTTCACGTTACGCTATGTTCCGTAAACAATCAGACAATCAAGCAATTAAACAATCCTCTCGTCCCTCAACTCTCCTTCGAAAAAAGTTCTTACCTCTTTCCAATTTTTCACTCTAGTATACTTTGTGTTGTCTAAATTATGCGGTGCATGATATAAGATACCTCGTCCTTTAAAGGTCTCTAAATTGCTTACATGATCGTCAATTAGATAGTCTGTGCTAATCATATCTTTTCGACCGCAGAAGACATATTGTTTCCAAGATATAAAGGGAAAATGCTTCTGTAGCCAATCATACTTATCTTCCATTGAATTTTTAAACTCCATAGCAGAAGTAACAAAGAAAATTTCATAGTGTTGATCTAACCATTTAATAACCTCTACACTATCTTCCATGATTGGAAGATCTTTAAAGAAACCCTTCTCAAAAAGATAGCCTCTAATATTTCCAGCAAACTCCTGCCCTAAATACTGATAGAATTTTTTTCCTGTCCGAAAGAGTTCGACCTCTTCTACTCGGATACCGGTGTCTCTTTCATACCAGTCTATGAATCGTTGGTTGGGATGAGCGATAACTTCATCCATATCTATTGCTATTTGCTTCATGGTTAAAATGTATATTGTTATTGCAGTCGTAGCTTAGACCGCTGGTCTGAGTAGATTCTTGTACTATTCAGACCAGAGGTCTAAGCTACGGTAATTCCGAAAATAAAAAAAGCATCTTGGAAATTCCAAGATGCTTTTTCAACAACTTTACTTGAGTATTTTAAAAAAGGTAAATTACATACCTAATTTAGACTTTACTAAAGTAGTAACGTCGTTGCTTTCATCTGCATATAAGATGATACTGCCTGCTGATGCATTCGTATCAAAAATATACTGGTAGCCATTTTCTTGAGCAACTGTTTTAATGGCAGCATTTACTTTGTCAAAGATCGGCTGTAACAAAGAGTTACGCTTTTCATTGATTTGCTTCATCATATCTTGCTCGAAAGTAGCGATCTTTCTTTCTTCCTCTTGAAGTCTTTTACCTTCATCTTCCATTTGCTTAGGAGATAATTCTCCTGCTTGCTCTTTCTTTTGTAAGGACTGTAATTTTGTTTGGTAAGATTTTACCATTTGTTGTCCTTTGTTTTGCAATTGCTTTTGCAATGCTTCCATATTGGAATCTGCTTGCTTCACTTCAGCCATTTCTGCTAAAACTGCTGCAGAGTTTACATAGCCAAATTTTTGTGCATTTGCAGAAGTAAGTCCTATTGTAGCTAATAAGCATACTAGTGCTAATACCTTCATTATCTTCTTCATAACCTAATAAATAATTGATGTAGTTTTTAAAAATTCGCAAAAATAAGTTTTTTACTTATTAGCGGGAATAAATTGTACTACCCTAATAAGGGTAGTTTGGTCTTGCTTAGAATTAATTATCTAAGCTTTCTCATTAAATCTTCTGTTTTGTCGAATCTAGGATTCGCAAAAAGAATACCTGTAGCACTTCCCTTGTCCAAAATTAAATCATAATCCTGGTCAGAAGCAAAATCTTCTATAGCAGAGTACACTCTATCTTGGATAGGTTGTACCATTTGTTGTCTTCTTTTAAATAACGCACCGTCTGGACCAAATCGCTGCTTCTGTCTTTCTCTTACTGCTTTCTCTCTATTTAAAATTTCATCTTCTCTTTGCTTGCGAACTTCATCGCTCAAGAGTACAGATTCTGCTTGGTACTTATTGTACATTCCTTTAATCGCATCATATTCGGAAGCAATTTCTTGTCTCCAGTCTGCTGCTAATTTATCTAACTCTTTTTGTGCAGATTGATATTCGCCCATATTTTCTAAAACGGCAGTAATGTCTAAAACGGCAATTCTCTGTGCAGAGATGGAAGCTGTTCCTAATAGTAGAAAAGCAGCTAAGGATAAAATATATTTTTTCATGCGGTATGAACTGTTTTGAAAAATCTTAATTAATTGTGCCAACAATTATATGTACTACATTATCGAATGAATACTAGCGAATTGTTAACCTACTATTATATAGACAGACAAATGTAGTATTTTATTGTCAGCTTTCTATTTATTGACTTTTAAGGAAAGCATAAGTTACAAGTAGATATAAGAGAAATAAGATAGGGAGTAGGTTGCAATCGATTGATTATTAGTGTCTTGTGTCAGAAAAAGAGATATTATCGGGCTTAGTTTTTAACGTATTTTTAACGCTGCGGTTAAGGTCTTTAACTGGCAAAAATGCTGGTTTTTAGATATAGTATTAGTTGCTTGTGATTTGATATTAGAGAAGAAATTTATATCAAACCCTTCTAAATCTAGCCCATCCTGTTTGCCTCCATACATAAGCTATACTTTTTAATTTTAGGAAAATGCTGTGTTTGAAAGAAATCGTCGAGGTGGGTGTAGCAATTTCTCGTTTTAAATTTGATAATTAAACAGCTGCATGTTTTTTTGCTAACCGACTATTTACCTAGCAAGGGAAGTTGCGGGGAAAAGGCTTCCAATTTCTTCCCAAATAGCAGCTACTGGATGTGCTATGGATGTAACTATATTTTGTTAAACTGCCATAAAGGCGTAATAAATATCCAATGCGTGCCATTGTGTCATTATTTTTTGCTCTAGAAACCTCAAATGGCACAAAAAAGTGAATGGTATAGGAATTGATGTATATGAAGTGTAGTGTAAGAAACTAAATTTAGTAAGATTTGGTTTTAAGAGAAAAGTAAGATTTAAGCTGAATAGCTTTCAAGATATATAAGAATAGTTAATAGGGTTTTAGGTGTTTTTTGAAGTCGGAGTCTACCTCTTGGGGTAAGCTCCGACTTTCTTTTATAGCTTCGACTTCTATTGTCTAAAGTGCTTTTACACTGCCAGACAAACCATTGTTTATTTTTACTTTTTTAGGCTTTCCTTTATAAGATATATTCCCTCCCGTTTTTGCGCTTGCGGTAATACTTTCATGGACCATTAATTTAGCAGAACCACCAGTATTGGTTTTGATAATTGCCTCTTTGGAATCTAATTGGTAGGCCACTAGGCTCCCTCCTGTTACAGACTTAGCTTCTTGAAAATCAGCAGCGCCACTTAGCGTTAGATGACTTCCTTCTGATACGCCTACTTCCAATGCTTCTGTATCAATCGTTAATTCTCCAGATGCACCACTAGAGAAACGTAAATTTAAAACAGCTGCATCAATAATATTATCTGAAAACACTGCCGCTCCTGCACGAGCCTTAATCCCTCTTAATTTATTATAAGTGATGATAATTTTAATGGTAGGCACCTTTTTGTATTTGATTAAATTCTTTGATTCGATTTTCAATGTTTGTCCCTCGACACCATATTCGAGATGCTCTTCATTGTTTTGAATACTGATTCCACCATGTTCTCCTTCTACTAATAAGGCACTAATGTTACCTGTTAAAACGATTTTATCAAAAGGCACAAGTGCTTGTTGGGCTAGCAGCTCTAGGTTAGCGGTCAATAAAATTAATACGGCGATCAACCATGATGTGATTTTTTTCATAGGTAATTGTTTTTGGATAAATGAGATAGGGAGACTTGGGAGTTTAATGAACACGGAGGCACAGAGGTACGGAGAATTATTAAGAGATTAATATCTTCAGTAATTCTCTGTGTCCCTGTGTCTCAGTGTTCAAAAAAAACTCCATACCTCTCCCTCTAGAAAGGACTTTGAAATGTTGGATTATTAACGAAGGAAGTATCCGTTAAAGTGTGTAGGAAAGCTAATAGGTCTTTTTTGTTTTGTTCAGAAAGGCCAAGTCCATTAGGCTGTAAGAGCAATGGATCTACATTATCGACATAGTGAACCCCTTCATTATAATGATTAATAACTTCTTCTAAAGTTTGGAATCGACCATCATGCATATAGGGTGCAGTCAGTGCTATATTACGCAAAGTTGGCGCTCGAAATTTACCGTTATCAAATATGCGACCCGTAACAGCGCCTAAACCTAAATCTTTGAAACTGTTTAAATCGGCAACCGAATCAATACCATTATTAAAATAATCGTTAACGGTAAATAATGGTGCATTGTGGCAATGCGCACATTCTGCGTCTGGTAAATCCCCTCCTACATCAAAAAACATAAACCAGCCATTGTATTCGTCGTCTTCGAAAAACTCTTCGCCTCTAACCACTCGATCGTATTTGCTATCAGCACTAATGATCGTTCGTTCAAATTGAGCAATTGCTTTGACCGCTAATTCTTTAGTAATCTCTTTGGTGTTGTCAATTCCAAAAGCTTGTCTAAATAAATTTGGATAAGGCGCTGTCGTTTTTAAATCTTCCACAACGGCAGCCCAGTCATGATTAAGTTCTAATGGATCTTCTACGGGCTCTAAAGCCTGTGCTTCTAAACTAACGATACGACCATCCCAAAATAAGCCTTTGGTATAGTAGCCGGTGTTAAATAGGGCCATGGAACTTCGGGTGCCTGCTTTATTATCAATTCCTGTACTTACAGCAAGGTCATCGGTAAAAGCGCTAGACGGGAAATGGCAACCTGCACAAGCCATTTCATTATTGGCGGATAAGATAGGATCAAAAAATAATCGGCGACCTAATTCAATCCCTTCTTGGGTTAATGGATTGTCTTCTGGAATATCCATGATCGGGAAATTAGCAGGACGATCGATATTAGTAAAGGTAGGTTGGTAAGTTATATTGCTAAGATCTTGTTCTTGTGGCGTGTTAGTTGGTGAAGTAGGAACTGGCTTGTCTACCTCTTTTTTGCAGGCTGCAAAAAGAAAAATTAGTACTAACGATAGCACTAATGAAAATAACAATCTTTCTTTGGGGAAGTAAAACATTGTAATTGTAAAATGAGTGTTTTTTGTTCACAAAATGAAAAAACGAATTTTATATACAGAGGTCGATATGTACGCAGATCATTTTTTTAACTGACAGTCAAAGGCTTATAAAATTGATTTTAAGTTTGTTTACCATCTAAGCGGGCTTGGTATTGAGAAAGGAGACTTTAAAATCTATAAGCTAATGCGGTTTTAAAATTATCCATTAATAAACGCATGACATCCATTTGGTTAGCTGGATCATGTGTCTCCAATTCTAATAAGCTTCCATCTTCAGTAGTAAATAAATTCTTGATATCTAAACGTAATTCAAGATCTGTTGGTTCACCTGCTACAATATCCAGTTCTAATGTCGATTTATTAGATAGCTTTTTGTAAAATTCATCTTGTCCTACATGATAGGCAAAAGCTACATCATTTTCGTCAAACCCATTATCGTCACTATCGTACTGCCCTTCTATTTTTACAAAAATATAACTATTCCATGCCTCCCAATATTCGCTACTATTATCAGATCCTAAAGGATGACTTGTAGAATATTCATTAGGTTTCGTTCGATTCAAATCAGCTGGTACACCTATACCAAGTTCAATAGAATTATACGCACCTACTGGTATTTTTGAGAAATTAAGTACGGTTCCTTCTTCTGCGGCTTGCTCGCTAGTATGCGTCTTTGTTAGATCGACGAAAGTAACATCTATAATTTCTTTACCACCTAATGTAAGGTCGGAGAGGTAGAAGTTTACTTTACTGAACCGAATAGGATTACCATTGTACAGATAAGTGTTTTCATTCATTACAATTGGCTCGCCATCAAAATTAGTAGTAAAAGATAATTTCAAACTAGAAGTTTCTACCGTAACCTGAGGTTCTTCTGTGCAAGCTCCCAAAATGACCAAGCAAAGCAAGCTTATTATAGCACGTGATTTTCTCATTAGTGTAAGATTTTTCATAAGAAAGCGTCGAAGTGTTTATTCTAATAGACTCTACTAGACTTGAATGAACGACTTAATAAAATGGGGAGGTATTACGAAAATACAAAAAATAAACGATTAAAAGTCGTTTATGTTATGGAAGTACTAAAGAGGGGGATTCTCAAGCGGTAGGAAAAGATTTTTGTAACGATTAAGACAAAAACTATAAGATCCTTTCTTATTTTTTTAACAAAATTAATGCCATCAAAAGTATATCGTACTCCTAGGAGATATTTATTAAGCTTTTTTCCAATGAAAACTTAATGTAAGGATACAAATGGCTAAACCAAGAAACTCCCTAGTTAGCTCAATATGCGGTTTTTCTGCCTTCATTTCCTCTACTATGGACGCTGCGCCTGTTTGAAGCCAATTAAAGAAAGCAGGTAGTAAGGATAGGTTCCAAATGATACAAATTGCCAAGCCTATTCCAATCATCCATTTATGACGGATATTGAAGGCCGCCAATCCTGAAATAAGGGCGATATAAGTGTACAAAATAATCCATAACCAAGGATCTGGGTCGTTATATTGCACAATAGCGAATAAAAGGAATAATAAACTCAAAAAAATATTAACAATTTTCATAGAAAATACGACTGTTTTATTGACTTTTTGATCTATACTTTATTCTGTTATAAACAGAATAATTGTAATAATTTCAAATATTTAACTACTTGATAAGAATATTAAGTGGTTGAAAAGTCATGTCACGGAATTAAAGCATAGTTGCTATTTGATAGCTATTGAACTCTTTGATTATCATGATATTAAAAAACTTTTGATTTTCCCCAAAAAGTATTGTTTATAACTTTAAAAAAAAGTATAGAAATGCTACCTTTGCAGCGATTTTCAAAAAGGGCTTTTTTCTTGTTAAAAATCGTTCTTTCACAAGATTTGTGAAAGAAGCTTAAACATAAGCGTCGGATGCGTAAATTAATACTTTCTTTCCTATATGTAGCAGTTTTTGCCTTAGCAGGATTTGCACAAGATCAGCATGACCATTCTGGTCATGATCATAGTGGGCACGATCACAGCCATCAAACTCAAAATACGCAGGATCATTCTGGTCACGATCATGGAGATCACTCTGGTCATAACCACGGTGCGCAGGACCATTCTGGTCATAATCATGCACAAGATCATTCTGGCCATAATCATGGTGCACAAGGACATGCAGACCACGGTCATGATCACCACGGACCAATCTGTGGAGAATCGCGAGATCACGAATTTGATGCAGGTGCAAATGCTATTCATCACATTGCAGATGCAAATGTCTATAGCATCGGTCCTTTCATGATTCCATTACCTTGTATCCTTTATTCTAAGGAAGATGGATGGAAGTTCTTTTCTTCCTCTAAGTTTCATTTTGCTGGAGTTGGTCATGGAGACGGTCATCAGGCAGTTGATCGATATGTACTGGATGGAGGTACGGTAAGAAGAATTACTGATCCTAGTTTCCCTAAAGGAAATGTACCAATTAGTGGTTTCATTCATAAAGAAATAGATAAGCAACACACTTCTTTTGTTTGCTACAATAATAAATTATATCCAACAGATGCGAAGAGTACTGCGGATGCAGGACTTTTTGGTGGAGGAATCACCTCATTCTACGATTTCTCTATTACTAAGAACGTGACTTCGATGATGATCGTTTGTTCTTTATTGTTCTTCTTATTCACTTCTGTGGCAAGAGCGATGAAGCGTAGAGAAGGAATGGCACCTACTGGTTTGCAAAATTTCATGGAGCCATTCGTTACTTTTATTAGAGATGAAGTAGCGATTCCATTCTTGGGTCCTAAATATGAGAAATACCTACCTTTCTTGTTGTGTGTATTCTTTTTTATTCTAGGTTTAAATCTTTTTGGTCAAGTACCTTTCTTCGGTGGTTCTAATGTAACAGGTAATTTAGCGGTAACAGCCGTATTAGCTATCTTCGCTTTTTTAATTACGAACATTAGCGGTAATGCAGATTACTGGAAGCATTTGTTCTTAGCGCCAGGTACGCCTTGGTTTGTAAAGATCATCCTGATTCCTGTGGAATTAATGGGTGTTTTAATAAAGCCTTTGACGTTGATGTTGCGTTTGTTCGCCAACATTACAGCAGGGCACATGGTAATTCTAATCTTCGTTAGTTTTATTTTCATATTTGGTAAAAACGGTCAAAGTATACCGGGCGCAGGCTTGGGTGCAGTTGGCGCAACGCTTTTGACATTATTCATGATGGCGATTGAGTTGATCGTCGCTTTTGTACAAGCATTTGTATTTACTATCTTAACCGCGTCTTACATTGGTGCTTCAACGGAAGAACACCACCACGCGGAACATGCAGAACATTAGTTAAGTAGGAGGTATGAAGTATAAAGTAAACAGCAGGCAAGTATACTTTATAACTCATACCTTATACTTAATCAAAATATTTTTTTACCCTTATAAATCTTTAACAAATGGGTGGTTCTATAGTAGCTATAGGCATGGGCTTAGCTGTAATTGGTGCAGGTCTTGGAATTGGATGGATCGGTGCTAAAGCAATGGAAAGTATTGCTCGTCAACCAGAAGCTGTAGGTGATATTCGTGCGAATATGATCTTAATGGCTGCCTTCATTGAGGGTGCTGCGTTGATCGCATTAATTCTTTCTTTCTTAGTAGCTTAATTGCCGCTTAAAGAAATTTAAGCTTATTAAGGTTGGCTTCGCAACGGTTGGTTGTGGGCCAGCCTTTCCAAAAAAAAACAATTTTGAATGATTGAATTTTAAATCTTGAATGTGTCAATAGCCACACTCATCATTCATCATTTACTAAATATAATATCATGATTTTTTTAGCAGATTTTAGTGTAATCAAACCAGACTTTGGTTTATTGTTTTGGACCTCTTTTATTTTCTTATTGTTTTGGTTTTTGATGAGCAGATTTGCTTTCGGACCAATTACAGAATCATTAAAGAAAAGAGAGTCTGATATTCAAGATGCTTTGGATGAAGCGAAAAAAGCAAAGGAAGAAATGGCTGCTTTGAATGCTAGAAATGAAGAGCTAATCAAAGAAGCACAAGTAGAGCGCGCCAATATTTTGAAGGAAGCGAAGGCTGCTAAAGAAACTATTATTGCTGAGGCAAAGACGAAAGCAAAAGACGATGCAAATAGAATCGTTGCTACTGCTAGAATGGAAATCGAAGGTCAAAAGAAAGCAGCTTTATTAGAGGTGAAAAACAAAGTTGGTCAAATGGCTTTGGATATCGCAGAGAAAGTAATTCGCAAAGACTTAAAAGCTAATCCAGAACAAGTAGGTTTGGTGACGAAGCTAGTGGAGGAAATTAAAATGAACTAAATTAGTCTTTAGTTATATCAGTTTGAAATAGAACAGAGAGCAGAAATGTACTTCATTTAAAAGATGATGAGATTTATCCATTTTTAAACGAATTACATCTCTACCCTCGCTTCTCTATTCTAAAAGAATAACAAAGACCTAAGACCATAATAATATGTCAGTAACTAGAATTGCTTCTCGATA
>CALJIY010000616.1 GCA_937973945.1 uncultured Saprospiraceae bacterium
ATTGGATAGTCGAATGCAGGTGTGAAATAATCATAGATATTTTGGACATTTATAAAAAATCTAAAATCTTGTATTTTGATATTAATGAAGGCATCTACGGTAGGGTAGAAGGCTCGCTGACTTTGATTTTGTATAAAGAACTGAGCGGTGACGGGTTGAAAATTATTAGTAAAATAAGGGGTGTTGATTCGGACTTGTGCGCCTGCTTGGAAATCCATTACTTTTTTAAATATTTTTCCTTGATAGGATAAGCGATGAATGGAATAATAGGTAGGCAAGGGAATGATTGCTTGATTGCTATTTTGAAGATAGATATTGTTTTCTAATAAAAAGCCTTTCCATCGCAAATGATTGCTTAGACTTAATTGTAAAATACTCACTTCATTTGTAGCTTGTTGGGGCTGCGCTAATTCATTGTAATAAATATAGTTGCTGATTAAATGATATTGGCCCTTTAGGGTCAAATTCAAAAATGGTAGGGTATAGCTTGCCGAAAAACTATTTTCAAAAGTATTACTAAAATCGTTTTTCCAGACTAAAGAATCAGAGACATACAATTGCTGCTGTAGTAAATTTGGGGTATAGTTTTGAGCGATTAGGCCAAGTTTCAATGCTCCTATTTTTGGAAGTGCGACTAAGGCATCTCCTTTTAGGTAGTAGTCTCCGATTTGACCTAATATTCCTAAATGTGCATAGGTATTAATTTTTAATTTTGAAGATGGGGTATAAGCCGCATTCCCAAAAATAAATACATTCTGAAAATTTGAATCTATAGGCGATTGGTCTAAGGCGGTAAAGGTATGGGTTAAGCCGACTTCCAATAAGTCTTTTGTCGTTCTGTTTTTCTCTGGTTTTCCCCAAGCGGTGGCTTGACTTTTATTTTGTTGGTAGGTACGAATACTGAAGGTGTTTTCATATTCTTTGTATGCTATGTTTTGATTGATTCCTTCTCCTGATTGTTGAAAAATACCATAATAGGTATTATCCGAATCACTTGAATCATCGAAGAATCTATTGGTGTTTTTTCTTAAATTTAACTGATGGAATAAAGTGTATTTTCGATTTCTAACAGGTTGATAATCTGTACTGTCTACAGCATTGCTTCCTAATTCATAATAGTGAGAATAGGTTAATTCTCTTTGATAATATTCTGATTGCGCGGTGCTTGTATTTATAGGTCGGCCTACAGCTACCAAAGACTTTCTTAGATTTAAGGTATCTGTAAAATCCACGCCACCATTTTCTTTTTGCCGTATTTTGCTGGTATTATAACTTAAAAATGCTTTGTATTTATCAGATGGAGAATGATACCAAGTATTTAAAACAAAGCTATTATTTCGACTTTTTTGATTGGTATAGATGCCTTCATTATTAATGAGTTGATAATCGAGCGCCAAGTTAATAAGGGGGGCAATATTTTTACTAAATTTGACTTTGGTCATTAAGGCTTCTTGAGAGTTTCCTTGAGATACGGCAACGTCAGAATAGGCTTTTTCTACTTGATAATATCGAATATCACTTGTCTTAAATTTATACAGGTCGTAACTATTAAATCCTGCATTAAAGCCTTTATGTAAGAGTGGTTGATAAACAATAGCTTGATGGGCGCCTCCAAGATTTCCGGTGCTTACATAATCAAATTCTTGTAGCCGAATGGGGTCAAATATGTGAAAATTCAGAAAACTTGAATCAGTTAATAAAGAGCGTTCAGATGGTTGATGTAAGGTAAAATAAAACACGTCCTTACTTAGTGTATCTATCTCTGTACTTAGTTGTTGTTCTTTTTTAGTAGCAGAATTATCCTCTTCATTATCCGTATAATCTGTTGGGAATTGTGCGTAGAGGCTTGTGCTAAAAAGGATGTTTAAAAATAGATATAGATATTTATGACGCATAATTAATTTTAGAAACCTGAGAATTATCACTTCTTATTTACCACTAAAGGTAATGCCCGAACGCCTTCTTCGGTGCGCAAAGATAAAAAGTAAAAACCATTTGCTATTTCTTTTTTTAGAGAGAAGGTTAATAATTGATCTCCATTAATTGGTGCTTCTATTTCCCATTGCTGCAATTTTTCACCTGATACATTTCCTAAAGAAATAGTCATATTAGGAACGATCTCCGCTGTATTAAGTTGAAGGGAAAACGAGTGGACTACAGGATTTGGATAGAGGGCTATCTTCCCAAGATCGGGCAAATCCGTAGTAGCGGTAGATAAACAATTTTGCATCATACAAGCGGAAGCTTCTTGATTAAAACAATCATCATCCACCCCTTCAAAAACATACAGACCTGTTTGCATATCTGATAATAAAATAGTCCCAGAGGGTAAAAAGGGGTATACCCCCCATGCGCCTCTATATTGCGTACTATCTACTTGTGGATAGGTATCATAAAACAAACTAAGTGCAGGATTACTAGGGTCTGAAATATCATAAACCCGCAAACCATCATAATAATAGGAAGTATATAAATAATCGCAAGCCACCACTTGATTATGGGGTATGCTAGTACTAGAAGCGACCTCTGCATTAAAGGAAGCACCTATTTCTAATTCACATAAATTTTCTACCTCAATGGCTTTTAGATCATAGCCATGATTTTCATCTGCCATATAATAATTCGTACAATCTGTAGATAACCAACCTGAGTGATTATACCCTCGATCTGGATAATCTGTTAAAGTGCTTAGGGTGACTGGATTCATTGGATCGCTAAAATCAGTAATAGCTAAACCATCAGGGCCTAAGTTTAAAAAAGCAATATTGTCTCTTACATAGGCATCATGTACTTGGCTAGCACGTGTGGTACCAAATGAATTGTATTGATTAATATAAGTTGGTTGAGTAGGCTCAGAAATATCGAACAGCGTCATAGCAGAGAAATTGGTGATACCGCCTCTACTTAGCAAAGAATATAACAAAGCGTTCGTGGTGTCAATAAAGATATTATGCGATCGTTTAATTAAACTATCTGAATCATAAACGACTGTGACGGTATCAGGTAATTGGTTCATGTCAATTATTTGAAGACTACTTTCCCCTTCATCACTTACTGCATACAAATACCCCTCATAATCGTGATAGTCTCTATGAATAATCACGCCTCCTTGATCTTTTCCCGGGATAAAGAAAACTTCTTCTGGAGCTTGCGGATTACTAACTTCAATAAAATGGGTGCCTTTTGTCGTCCCAATAATAGCATATTCATGATTTGGAATGGCATAACCCCAAATCTCATTATAGACGTTTTTATGCGCAAAAGACCCAACTAAAGTGCTATCTTGCCATTGACCCAATAATGTTGCTTCCTTTCCTTGACTAAAGCAATATAGAGAACTAAAAAGAAATAGTAAGACATAGTTAACTTTCATAGGTGCAAAAATAAGTGCTCGTTTTGACAACATTATAGGTTTTATGTTATTCCATTTGTCTAGACAAAAAGTGTAAAGTACAATTTACCAAACAATATAATATGTTTGATCTAAAAAAAATCACGCCCTACAAGCAAGCAGGCTTTGTTGTTGGATTAGCGCTAATCGTTATGACCATTGCCAAGTTCTTGCAATTATTGAACATAACCGCTACCAATCCAGAGAAAATTTGGGTACTATCCGCCACATTTGGCTTATTTTTTATAGTTGCCAATTGCTTATTTAGTTTAAACGCTAAAGAGGCTACAAAATTTTGGAATCAATCTATGATCGCCTTTGCCATGACCATTGTATCTTTGGGCGGACTAGCCTGGCTTATTTCAGGGGTTAGTATCAATGATATGGGCTCTTTTAGATGGATGTATATCGTTATTGTCATCAGCTATGTGGTTTTCTCTTCGATTGTCAGAGCCATGCGAAATATCGTTGACTTTGCGATGAAGGAGGAGTGGAATCAACCTAAAAAACGTAAGTGAGGTAAAGAGATTATTAAGAACACGGAGGCACAGAGACATGGAGTTCTTAATCTTTTTCATACAAGTTTGTTAGATGTTGACAATAAAGAACAGGGAGGCACAGAGTGCACAGAGCTATAGAAAATTATACTCTGTGTGCTCTGTGACTCTGTGTTCCAAAAAGAATCTAACTTAGTACTTTAACTCCGTGCCTCTGTGCCTCCATGTTCAAAAAGAATCTGACTCTGTGCCTCAGTACTTTAACTCTGTGACTCTTCTTTCATGAAAATAGGTTTTGATGCAAAACGATTATTTAATAATGCAACAGGACTCGGCAATTACAGCCGTACACTAGTACGTAACTTATCGCAATACTATCCGCAACACGAATACCATTTATATAGTCCAAAGTTTACCAATCAATACTTTGACTCAAAAGGATTTCAATTACATACTAATGAGAAAGGGCTAAGTTCCGTTTGGCGAAGCTGGTCGATGTCAAAAGATTGGGACCAGACTGGTTTACAAATTTATCACGGTCTAAGTAACGAGTTGCCTTTTTCTAATAAAGGCAACACCAAGACGATTGTAACTATTCATGATCTAATATTTGAAGTATTACCTAAAACTTATAAGTGGGCTGACAGAAATATTTATCATCAAAAAGTAGTAAATAGTTGCCAAGTGGCAGACCAAGTATTGGCGATTAGTGAGCATACCAAAAAAGATATTATTGAATTTTATGGAATTGAACC
>CALJIY010000617.1 GCA_937973945.1 uncultured Saprospiraceae bacterium
GAAACGCCTGCGATTGCGAATGCAGAAAAGTATTTAGGGAAGAGTGGTTGGGAAATTGGG
The DNA here is from genome assembly GCA_937973945.1 of uncultured Saprospiraceae bacterium. Lineage (GTDB taxonomy): Bacteria > Bacteroidota > Bacteroidia > Chitinophagales > Saprospiraceae > JAFMDF01. Next base: position 61 of record CALJIY010000617.1, read on the forward strand.
AAGCATAAAGGAACTAATTAAAAAGCAATTATCATGTGTCTAGGATAGTGGTAGAGGTTTGTAATCTCGATGCAGTATGATTATTTTTTGGCATCGAAGTTAAGCCATCAGGCTATCAGAAAAGGCTCTTGATTACCAGTTAGTTATAGAGCGAAGGTAGATGGCAGAAATTTTCAAAATGGCTGTCATCTTTCCTAGAAACCCAGATGACAGCCACTTTCTAAGTTTCTGCCATCAAGAGTCCGTCTCTTCACCTGACAGCTATAGTTACAAACCTCGACGATCCTGAACCTTGGCAACTATCGTTTGAACAAGTAAACAATCATCAATAAAAGACAAACAATGAAAAGGCTAGTTTTATTTTTTGCATGTACACTGCTGCTAATTAATAGTCCCCTATTAGCTCAATCTATTTCTTTAAAACAGACAGTAGGTTTAGCAGAAGTTGATCCCTCAAGGGTAGGTATGTCCACAGAGAGAATCGCCAAAATTGATGCAATGCTTAAAAAGTCAGTGGAGAATAAAAATGTACCAGGCTTGGTAGCCTTGATAGCTAGAAATGGACAAATCGTTTATCATAAAGCTTATGGAATGGCAGATAGCGAGGCTAATAAACCAATGGGAAAAGATGCCATATTTAGAATTGCTTCTCAAACAAAAGCTATTACGTCTACGGCTGTTATGATGCTTTGGGAAGAAGGGCATTTTGGACTGGATGATCCGATCGCCAACTATATTCCTGAATTTAAAGATGCAACAGTATTGGATTCTCTTGTAGCGGCAGATATGACCTATACTACTACTAAAGCTAATAAACCAATTACTATACGACATTTATTAACGCATACTTCTGGACTGGGGTATGGCGTAATTGATTCAGATCCAAGAATGAAAAAAATCTATGCTGAGGCAGGGGTAACAGACTTATTTACAACGGAGGATATTAGTATAGAAGAGAGTGTGAAGAAATTAGCAAAACTACCTTTGCATCATCATCCTGGGGAAAAATTTACCTATAGCGAAAGCATAGATGTACTAGGATATTTAGTAGAAATCATTTCTGGTATACCGCTAGATCAGTTTTTTAAAACTAGAATTTTTGATCCATTAGGCATGACAGATACTTGGTTTTATTTGCCCGATGCTAAAAAGGATCGCTTGGTAAAAATTCATAAAAAAGAAAAAGAGCAATGGATCAACTATCCCGTCACTTTCTATGATCCAGATTATCCTATTAAGGGAGCCAAACGTTTTTTCTCAGGTGGCGCGGGCCTATCAAGTACTGCTAAAGACTATGCTACTTTTCTACAAATGTATCTCAACAATGGTCAACTAAATGGTCAAAGATTATTAAGTCGAACCACCATCCAATTTATAATGGCCAATCATATTGGCAATCTATGGGGGGAAGAGTCTTATCATGGATTAGCCTTTGGGGTCTTGGATCAAAAAGGACAAGATAAAGGAGGCAATGGCAGTAAAGGAACCTTTGAATGGGGCGGATATTTTAATACGCAATATTTTGCGGATCCAGCGGAAGGGATTATTGGTATCTTGATGAAGCAAACACAAGGAACTGTGACTAATGATCCTATTGGGAAGTTTCGGCAGATGATTTGGCCAGCGATTATTGATTAGGAGGGACGGAGTTTTTTTTTGAACCTGTCTGCCGTTGGCTTGCCAGGCAGGCACAGAGGCACAGAGACACGGAGAATTACTTTGAGATATATGTTTTTTTAGTCGGCGGAAAAATCATATATTTTACATCAGAAATCATACTTCATATATCCATCAAGTTCAAAGCATGGTGGATATATAAAGTATGATTTCTGATTTTTGATTTTTCTGAAACCCAAGAAATATTATTTAAAAATTATTTAGCCGAATCTAATATAACAGGTACTTCATATAGTTCCCCTTCTCGCTCTACCGTCATAATAATTTTTTGATTGACTTTATAATCTTCTAGTATCAATAATAAATCGTTGTGATTGCTAATTTTTTCATCATTCACAGCCTTGATGATATCCCCTAAACGGAGTCGGCCTTGGGAATCTCTATAGGTTGGTTGTATCCCTGCTCTTTCTGCGGCACTATCTTCAATTACATTGATAACCAAAACACCATCTATGCCCAATTGATTGGTAATTCTTGCAGAAGCGGATTCTACGCCGAGACTAGGTCTTTGTAATTTACCATATCGTATTAAATCTGGAATCACCCATTTGACAACATCTACCGGAATAGAAAAACCAATGCCCGCACTCGCCCCTGATGGACTATAGATAGCCGTATTGACTCCAATTAATCTTCCAGAAGAATCTAATAATGGGCCACCCGAGTTACCTGGATTAATGGCTGCATCTGTTTGTATTGCTCCTTTAATCGGTGCGCCCCCTGCGGAATTAATTTCTCGACCTAATGCGCTGATAATACCTGTCGTAAGCGTTTGATCCAATCCAAATGGATTGCCAATAGCAAATACAAATTGCCCTACTTGTAAATTGTAAGATTTGCCTGTTGGAATTGGATTTAACTTACCCTCAGGTGCTTCTATTTTTAAAACGGCTAAATCTTTCGTTGGTGCTGCCCCCACTAGCTTTGCGGTATAGGTAGTCTGGTCAGCAAGCGTTACCGTCGCTCGATCTGCTCCTTCTATTACATGGTAATTGGTAATGATATGTCCATTATAATCCCAGATAAATCCTGATCCACTCCCTCTAGGAATTTCCATTTCATTTCTGGAATAATAACTTCGTTTGATATTAGTTGTGGTAATATAGACAACAGAAGGAGTTGCTCTTTCAAATAAATCTATGGTGGATTTCTCGGCATCTGTTAATCCCCTAGGCGGAAGCGCTGCCCTTTTAGGTGCCTCCTCTTCGGCAGGCATAATTTGCTGGTTGATGGCTGGTTGTTGCTCCACTATTCCTTCTTTACTCTTCCAAGATACCCCTGCCAAGAAGGCGCCTAATGCTAATAAACCTGTTACTACTACTCTTACAATGCTATTCATAATTCTTAATTTTTGTTCACCAATTGGTCGCTTTAGAATAATGTCTTAAACTTCCTAAATGTTGTATGAACGGGGATAAAATTATGAATAAATTGGATGAATGGGATGGTTTTTTCGATTGAATTGGGGGATTTGGGTTTGATTTGGAATGTTGCCGATTGTTTCCCATTATTTACCCATGACTGCGTCATGGGCTACAGGGTGTCGTCCCGTTGGGACTGTTTGTGTTGGGACTCGTGGGGTATCGGCATGGAGTATTAGATATTTATAGGCCAACGCTCTTTGTGCTTCTGAGCACAAGCCTATCCAGCCGTTGTTTGTTTTTCCCATGACTGCGTCATGGGTTACAGGATGTCGTCCCGTTGGGACTGTTTAGCCTATCCAGCCGTTGGGACTGTTCGTGCTGAGATTTGAATGTTGTTATTTGAGTTTTATCATTTATTAATCTGTAATTTCTTCAATATTTACTTTTCTTGTATGTTCGGAGTGTTTAAAATTTTTGTTGGGGTCCGCCATTTTGAATAAGGCTGTAATTTGTTTGAAAATGAAGGTAGGGATGCCCCATAAACCTGTCCATATGGCTGCGGGGACGTTGGAGAGGTAGAGCGTCCAAAAAATGGTTAAGACAAAGATCGTCAGGCCTATAAACATCGCTAAACTGTAAAGCGGATTGAAGACAAATCCTAGTAGCATCATGCTGCCAGAGAGGAATAATAGAATGAATAAAGGCGGGGCAACGGTTATCCAGCCAAATAGGAACTGATTCCAATTTAAATTCCATATGCCTTTGGCTATTAGGCCAGAAGAATTAGGGAAATTTTGAAAATAAGAATAGAGCCATCTACTTCTTTGTGTTTCTACTTGATTGGCTTCTGTTACCTTTTCATCATATACTATAGCATCCTTAGCAAAAACGATTTTTTCCTTTCTTCTTAATAGAAAATTCTGTAATATTTTATCTTCTTGTAGCATCTTCTTCCACAGGTGTTTCCCTTTTTGGATGTCTTCTCCATATAAATAAGCTTTATATAATTCCGCCTCTACCGCCATTCCTGAACCAGAAATAACGGAAGAAGAACCTATCAAATAAGGCACATATCGTTCTATATAATTTTTATAAAACTCTCCAATGGCATCAGCGCAGGCAAAAACAGTATCTAGGTTTTTAGCTGTTCGTTGTCCTTGAATACTTCTGTAACCTTGGTTGGCGTATCGGTTTATTTCTGTTAGAAAATCTGGCTTCAAGACATTATCTGCATCTAAGATGGTAATATACTCATGTGGTCTTACGAAATGCTCTACCGCATGGATGATCGACTTAGCTTTTAAATTAAGGGCAGGATCTGGAAAGAAAACGGTTAACCTATCGTCTTCAATCCCATAGTCAATTGGGTCGCAGGAATCCGCTACCACATAAATATGATAATTCTGATGTTTTTGTTTTAATAGAGAATGGACTAAAGGCTTTGTGATTTCACTATTTTTATAAGCAGTGATAATACAGGCAAAATCATACTCTTTTGTTACTGCTTTGTTGAAATGTTCCTTTTTAAAAAACTGTGCGATGAACACCGTTAAAAAAGGAAATATTAGAAAGAAGAAAAGAATACTGCTGATAAAAAGATATATCAATTCCATGTTAATAAGTATAGGCATAAATAGCTATAATACTGTAAAGCATCTAGTTATTTAAAGAATCTGTTTAATATATGAAAAGGAATAACTAAAGAAGGGTAAATTTTAAAGGAAGCGTGTAAACAATATACAACTAAAATAAAAGATTTCCTATTTGTCTAGAAGGAAGTTGTTTAAAAATCCTAGTCATCAATCAACCTTAACTGATGACTAGGATAGTCCGCTATAAATTAGCAACAGGAGAACGATCCCCTCTGAAATGCCATAGAATAGCTTTACAAAATGCTGATAAATGGGCCTTTTGCCCATTTATAATATATTTTACCACACTCTTGGGAATGGTGAACAGAAAAAGGAACAGGGCAAAGAAGATAAACTCTACTTTGCGCCTGTTCGTCGCCATAAACAAGATACGATTCCGAGTTAAGTAGTACGTCTTCATAGGGTTCAATTTACCTACAGAGACAGACTCTTTATGATATACTTTAGCTTGGGGTTCCATAATAATGGAATAACCAGCTTTTCTAATTCTTTCACTCCAATCTAGTTCCTCATAATATAAAAAGTAATCCTCTGACATAGGCCCCACTTCATCAATTACTTTTCGGGGAACAATCATAGCTGCCCCATGGGCATAAAAAGTGGGCTTTGACTGACGGTATTGTCTTTGGTCGAGTTCCCTTTCACCTAGAATCTTATTCCTCCCAGTGAAAGGATGTACATTCGTCGCACCTGCATACTGAATAATGTCTGTAGTAGCATTGTCTTCAGGATAGTAGCAAATTAATGGACATACTATACCTGCCTTAGGATACTGTTTAAACGTCGCCAACAAAGTGGACAACGATCCCTTAGTTAATACTGCGTCATTATTAATAAAAAATAGGTACGCTCCTGTGCAGGCCTCTAAACCAATATTATTACCGCCAGCAAAGCCCCTGTTTACACCACTTACAATTACTTTTACATCCGGATATAACCTATTGATTGTCTCTTTAGGATTAAATCTAGATTTGTTATCGACCACTACGATTTCAAAGGAAACCGTAGCATATTTATATATGGATTCAATCAACTCCAGCGTAAGCTCCATTTGGTTATAATTAACCGTAATGAAGGACACCAATTTATCTGATTTCATTTTTCATTAATAAGTGGGCGGTAGTTATCTAATTATAAAACTACATACATAGGGGATACTCTTTCGTAATCACCTTTAATCTCGCTGCCACATAGCTGGGATCGTTCTTAAAAGGATTTTTAGGTCCGTAAATAAAGACACACCATTTGCATATTCTATATCAAGACCTACTCTATCCTCTGCACTTAGGTTATCTTTTCCACGTTTGTCAACTTGCCACAATCCTGTAATTCCTGCTGGCGCTAAAAAGCGTTGTGCCCATTCGTCCTTTGTCAATTGCTCTGCTTCATAAAGTGGTAATGGACGATTACCTATAATGGACATTTCTCCTTTGAATACATTAAATAATTGTGGTAGCTCGTCTATACTAGTCTTTCTAATGATTTTGCCGATCCGTGTAACTCGAGGATCATTTTTTATTTTGAAGAA
>CALJIY010000618.1 GCA_937973945.1 uncultured Saprospiraceae bacterium
TTCAAATAATTCCTTATTACATCGAAATTTTGGAAAAGCAAGCATTAAGCTCTTCTAGTGAATGATGTTTTTCACAGCTAGAAAGAAACAAAATGTCAACGTATTTTAAGGTTTGAATTTGCACTTAATACTTGCATTTGAACTTTCATTCTCCCAATTGGCCAATAAAGTCTAGAAATTCTTTTTTACTTCTTTGTGATAAAGGAACCCGATCCTTGTTTTTAAGCAAAATACCATCTGAGTAGGAAATGTTTAATATCATATCAACATTGATGAGATGAGATTTGTGTGTTCTAAAAAAATGATGTTTTTCTAATATCTTTTGATAATGCCCAATTCCTTTTGTAGAAATTAAACTATCCCCATCTTCTAGAAATATTTTAGTATAGCTCCCGTCCGCTTCCAGTCTAACAATATCCGTAATAACAAGTACTCTAATTCCATCGTTGTTAGGAAGGGTTAAAATCTTTGGTCTATCTTCCAGAATTTTCTTTAAGCTATTTAGTTTATCTAAAGAAAAGGCTGTGTTTTTTACTTGGCGATAACGTTCCATTGCTTTTTCTAATTTCTCAATATCTACGGGCTTTGTTAAATATTGCAAGGAAAAATAATCGAATGCTTTTTGTAGATAATCAGAATAAGCAGTGACGAAAATAATTTCGAAAGAGGCATTGGGAAAATGGTCTAAAATACCAAAACTATCGCCATCAGGGAGGCGAATATCTAAGAATACCATATCGGGCTGGTGTTCCTCGATTGCTAGAATACCAGACTTAATATCTATTGCCTCAGCGACTACTATGACATCCTTGATATAGGCTGATAAAATTGCTTTTAGGGATTCTCTGGATCCAAATTCATCTTCAACAATAACTGCTCTAATCATAATATTCGCTTAAGGGCAAGCATAGTTTTATAAGCGTGCCTTTGGAGTTTGTTTTTATTAGCTCAAAACTAGCACTAGGATATTTAATAGCTAATAAAGAGATTCTTTCCTTAATATTTTTGATAGCAATCCCCTGTCTTTTGGAAACTAAGGATTGCCCCGCTGATTGTGCTTTAATACCCGAACCATTATCTTCAACAGTGCAAATAAGGTAGTTTTTTTTAGGATACAATTGAATGTTTAAATTGTTATTATATTGGTTTGTGGTATCTCTAAAACCGTGAATGATCGCATTCTCTACTAATGGTTGAATCATCATAGAGGGTATTTTGTGGTCTAAAATTTCTTTAGCATCACAGCAGATTTGATAATCAAAATTATTATCAAATCGTAGTTTTTCTATACTAAGATAAAGTTCTAATATCTTTATTTCATCAAGTACTTTAATTTGTGATTGATCAGATTGGCTTAACAATTGAGTAATCAGCTCTCCAAAAACAGTTAGGTATTTATTAGCTGTTCGCACATCTTTCTTAATCATTAAATGTTGAATCGCACCTAGGGAATTTTTAATGAAATGTGGATTCATCTGTGATTGCAAAGCGATTTGTTCTAACTGTATTAATCTTTTCTCGATTTTGTTTTTCTCTTTTTCTTTTTCAAAAAGATACAGTATGAAGGAAATTAAACAAGAAATTATAAAGCAAAGCCCCAATAATTGAACAACTCTTTCTTGATAAAACCAAGGGATAATATTAAAGTGTATTGTTTCAGTATTAATGCTTCTTATACCATCAACAGTAGCATATAATTCCAATCTATATTTCCCTGGTGGGATTTGTTCAAATACTATATTATCATTCTTTGTTTTATACCAATTTTCGTGATAGCCAAATAATTTATAGTTATACTCTAATTTACTTCTATTGCCGAAATGAATACCAGAAAAATGAAAAGAGATATTATTTTGATCAGAAGCTAATCTTATAATAGAATCACTAGATATAATTTTATCATTGACAAGTATTTGTTCCATCTTTATATTAGGAGGAACAAAATCGTTGTTAAGTGTTGAATGGTTTAGGACTGAAAGCCCCTGTGAACATAATACGTATAATGTACTGTCGACTATTCCACAGTCAATAATATCATCGCTGATTAGACCGTTTTGTTTATTAATTACACGAATGGCTAAACTCGGTTGATGAACATCTTCGATCTTGCATAAACCCTGATTCGTAGCTATCCAAACACTTTCATCTTCATCAACATAAATAGAACGAATGAGGTTACTAGGAAGACCAAGATCAGAAGAAACCCTTCTAATAGAATCTCCATTGATTAATAAAATACCTTTCCCTTTAGTACCAGCGATAATGGTCTTCCCAACATGATTAATACAGGAAATAGGTTCATCAATTCCTAAACTTACATAACTGCTATCAGTAGCCATTTTAGGAAAATAAAAAAGCCCATTACTAGTACCCATCCATAGTTGTTTATCTGAATCAATATGAACATAGGTGGACCTTTTATGGAGCAAAATTTTTCTGCTTCCAAGTTCACGGAAGGTATAATTATATTTAAAAGTCCATGTGTTGTTGGCTATAAAAAGCTGATTGGAGGTTTTGTCGAAAGTTATATTTTTTGGAGCTCCCAAAAAGTTCTTACTAGTAATAATGGGGTCAGCTTGAAGACTTTTGGAGTCATAGGCTAGTAGAAATCGGTCGCAAGTCAACCATAAGCGGTCAAAGTTATCTTTTTCTATATCCCGTATTCTGTTATTTCCTTTATATTGAGCTTCTAATTTGATGGTTTGTATGGTATCTTTAGATATGATATTCAATACACCATCACTCGTGCCGCAATAAATTTTTTTCGTTGATTTATCAATAAAGAGACTGGTTAATACTTCTCCTTCTAATTGCTCTCCTAAGCGATAGACCATAGCATTAGATTTGTCAAATCTAAGAACCCCTTGGCCAAGACTACCATACCAAATATATTTTTCTCGATCTATAATCCCTCTTGTAATAGCAAAATTATCTAAGCTATAGGTGGACTCTAAAAGTCCTTGTTCATTTGCTTCTAGTACGTGCAGTGCTGTTAATGGAGAGGATAACCAATAGCTATCGTCTTTTTTTAAGACAAAATCGTTGCTACTAGGACGAAAGAGATTACTAAAAGAGGTACTTAGCGGATGGATCTTTGAAAAATCTGTTATTCTAGAAAAGAATAGTTTATACTTGTTTTCAACGTCAATATTGATAGATTTAAGCGGGGTCAATTCTAGGGATGGAATTTTCATTAAGCTTAACGAATCATCTATGATTGGTTTAGTGACATAGATTTGCCCCTCCTTGTCTTTGATCATTCCTTTGCCGTGTGCGGGAGTATCAAATTTCGTTAATTCATCTTGTTGATTAATTTTAATAACAAGTTTATTGCAGGAAAAATAAAGATTGCCTTCATCATCTTCAATTACGTTTCTAATAGAATTATTTAAGTAGCCATCTTTTAGAAAATCTGTATTATGCTCATTATAAAAGATCCCATTTTTATAATAGCCTAACTTACCGTTAAGCGTATAAAACCAGAGTCTATTTTTTGAATCTTCAAAAAAATTGAGAATTTCTGTGTCCGGAAGCCCATCGAATAAGGTATAATTAACAAAGGATTCTCCATTGTATCTACTTAAACCATTTTCTGTTGCAAACCAGATAAACCCATTTTGATCTTGATGAATGTTATAAATTTGATTGCTAGGCAGGCCATCTTCTATTGTAAATTGTCTATAGGATAGGTCTTGCGAATACACAAAAGTAGTCAGTAGAAATGGTAGGTATAGAATACTTATTATAAACCACCGAAAATAAGTTATATGCTTAATTGTGTATGCCATAAGATCTAACAAAAATAAGATATTATTGGACTAATTTATAAACAACTTACACTACTGGGCATTTTTAGAACAGAGCTTAGAGAATGGAGCGCAGAGACCTATTTCATTTAAAAACAACGAGATATGGTGTGTTTTTAAATGAAAACTATCTCTCTTCTCTGTTTTCGCTTGTCGCCATTTTGTGATCGCTTATCTAATCAAATACCTCGATTAAACAATAATCCTATTTAAATCCATTTATTTTATCATTTTTATCGAACCAAATCTCCTTTCATCACTAAATGAAAGCCGTACACTTTATTTGGAATAGGTAGACTACATGTAAAGAAATTTTAATATTTCATCAATTTACCACTTTAGAGAGAGTCAAATCCAATTGATTGTTAAAGTATTTGAACTTAAATGTCGACCTATTTCCAAATGAAGATTCCAAAACTGGGTGAACTTATTGGTTTATTATATTAAATTAGTTTTAGGCTCCTTTCTAAACTACTAGTGTTAACTACAATACCTACCTCACATTTAATCTTTACTCGAACCTTCCTATTAATCTTTCCAACTCGTTTTTAATTGAAGTCATAGTATGACAATAATAAAGGATATGTGGGTGTTTTATAATGAAAGCTATATTTAAAGGAATAAGTACTTAAATAACTTCTATATAAAACAAATACAATGGACATTAAAGATATTCAGAATAAGGTAGTTAAAGTATCAGACTTATACGCCAAAAGATGCAATATCAATCGAGATGATGATTGGTATGTTTTAAAATTACAAGAAGAAATAGGAGAGCTAACCCAAATATATTTAACACAATCAAGTAGAGGTAGAAATAGAGGCGTAGTGCCAGAGCAGATAAAACAAGAATTTGCGAATGAATTGTCTGATGTGATCGGACAAGTGCTATTGATTGCCAATCATCATAACATTGATATAGAGGAAGCTTTGGAAAGAAAGTGGTTTCGGTATTTACTATAAGTTACTTACTTTTGAAGCTGATATTGAAGTTGTTTAAAAATGAATTGATGAGATTTTCTACCCTAATATTTATTCTCCTTTTTCTATCTAGTACAGAAGCATTTACCCAGAAGTACTCCAATGAATTCTTGTCCATCGGTATCGGTGCAAGAGCAAGAGCGATGGGTAACGCTACTATAGCAAGCACCAATTCTGTAATGGCAGGCTACTGGAATCCAGCAGCATTAGCTGGTTTGGACATCACAGGAATACAGGCAGGTGCGATGCATACAGAGCAGTTTGCAGGAGTAGCTAAGTTTGATTATCTAGGGGTCACCTTACCATTAAATACCCCAAACAGAAGAGTAGGGGCTTCTCTTATTCGATTTGGCATTGATGACATCCCCAATACACTTAGTTTATTTGAAGAAGATGGCTCTATTAATTACGATAATATTGTCCCATTCTCCGCAGCTGATTATGCCTTGCTCTTAAGTTATGGACAAAAAATAAACACTAAAAGAGGGAATCTATTGGTTGGCGGGAATGCTAAAATTATCTATCGTCAAATCGGACCTTTTGCTACTTCATGGGGTTTTGGTATAGATGCAGCTGCTTTGTATTATGGAAAAACATGGCGATTTGGATTAGTAGTTAGGGATGCCTCTAATACCTTCAACTCTTGGAGTTTCTCCCTATCAGATCAAGAGCGCGCTACTTTATCCTTGACAGGAAATGAATTACCTATTAATTCGGTAGAGAAAACTAGTCCTCAAATCACACTAGGAATTGCACGCCCTTTTTCGATCAATGAAAATTGGAATTTGTTGGCAGAAGTGGATATGATCGCCACTACAGATGGGAAAAGAAATACTTTAATAAGTGCAGACCCCATCAGTGCGGATGTCGCAGCAGGATTAGAGTTTGAGTTTAAGGATCGCCTATTTCTAAGACTGGGGGTCAATAATTTTCAAAAAGATAATAACTTCTTTTCTAAAGACTTTCTTACGGTACAGCCTAATATTGGTGTAGGATTAAAACTAGCACAATTTCAAGTGGATTATGCTTTTACGGATGTGGGGGAACAACGAAATCAGACCTACTCCCATGTTATTTCTTTAATTATGGATATTGATAGGAGATAATATAGTATAGAAGCCAGATTCAATCTGACTTCTAACTATAAAATGACATTTGTTGACTCTCTATATCAGGTTATACAATAATAACCATTAAATATCAAAGGTGAAATACACTGTTTTATGCTGCTTTTAATAAATATGCCTTTAATAAATCCAAATCTCGTACCACCATATATTTTCTAGTGAAATGGATGATGTTTTCTCTTCTAAGATCATTTAA
>CALJIY010000619.1 GCA_937973945.1 uncultured Saprospiraceae bacterium
TGGCGACAAAAAGTTCCTTATAATTTATTGGAAATGACAAAATTATTATTAGAAAGAGGAGCAAATAAGAATGCATTATTGAATGTGTATGGAGGAGATTGTTCTTTGATTAATTTATTGGAAACTAGCGCACACCCATATGCAGTAGGTATCACACAAGAGATGAAACAATTATTAGAAACATGGAGATAATGCTTGTTACAGATTCAACAAAAAACCAATAAAAAAAGCTCAATCAAAATATGATTGAGCTTTTTTTTAGTGTTTACTTAGCTAATTCGTTTAGTGTCTCTTAGTTTAAACTAAATTCTAAAGAACTACGCTTAGAAGCTTTACGTAGGATATCTAAACCTCTGTCTTTAATTTGACGCACTCTTTCTCTACTGATGCCCATCGTTTCGCTGATCTCCCCTAAATTCATTGGGTATTTCCGATCGATACCGAAAAACAACTTTAATACAGACGCTTCCCTTGGAGGAAGAATATCTAGTAATTGTTGAGCTTGGATGTGAATAGATTCATTGTACGCTAAATCGTAGTCAGGCCTTTCAACCTCTTTGTCTTCCATTAAACCACTTAAAGACGTGTCACTATCTTCGTCAACAGGGGCATCTAAAGAACGACATTTTTTGTAAGACTGAAGGCTCTTTCTTACAACTTCTTCAGAAAATCCTGTTTCTTCAGCTAGTTCCTCCATAGTTGGCTCCCTTTCCATCTTTTGGAGAAGTTCTGTACGCTTAGAAATGATTTTAGAAACATTAGACTGATGATTTAATGGCAATCTAATTTTTCTAGACTTTTCGTTCAATGCTTGTAAGATAGATTGGCGAATCCACCATACTGCATAGGAAATAAATTTGAATCCTTTAGTTTCATCGAAACGGGTAGCCGCTTTGATCAAACCGAGGTTTCCTTCATTGATTAAGTCTCCTAGAGAGAGACCTAGACCCTGGTACTGCTTAGATACAGAGACAACAAATCGCAAATTGTGATTAACAATTTTTTGAAGTGCATCTGGATCTTCGTTTTTGATTCGCTTGAACATATCAAGCTCCTCTTCTGGGCTAAGCACGCCATACCGAGAGATCTCGTTGAAGTACTTCTCCAGGGACTTTTCGTCTCTCCTGGTAATTGTGTTCGTAATTACTAATGCACGCATGATAATGAAATTGGTATATAAAAAACGAGTCTTTTCCTATTGAGCTTAATTATATTTAACAAGTGTATGACGAAAAAATATATATTAAAGACACTTTATAAATATAATTCCTTATAATTCAACGCCTTATAATAGGGAGATATTCCGTCTTATTCAAATATTTTTGTCTGATTTTTAGCATATTTTTTTCTTATATGGGTCTGTTTTGCCATTCCTAAAGAACACCAAATATTCGATGTTGATTAGAGGGATATACAAGATAAAAATTGCTATATATTATCGAGGATTGCAAAGTGGCTATTAAATACAAAACCATTCTACCTGCCAATCAGAATTCTTTGACCTCAATACCAAAAATGTGCTCTCTAGTATGATGCGTTTGTTTGACTTTAGGTGTTTGGTGAGATATAGTACGTGGGAATTATAATAAGTATAACTGTTCTTGGATTGAAAAAGTTTGCGAATGTATGCTTTTTTTTCTTTAAAAGTCAATTTTTTTCTTTTATTATTGCGATTTTTTCTCTTCTATTGACGAAAATACTCACTTTTCAACTATTCAAAATAGAATATTTACATTTTAAAGCTACATTATAGTTCAGTAAGGTATATATTTGCATTCCGTTTTTAATTATTGTAAAATTTACACTAAGTAAGTGGAAGTTCAAGGAATAAAGGCAGTTCATTTTGCTACTCACTGAAATAGTGAGCTTGATAACAAAGCCTCTAAAGCTACGTTATACTATTCCTACCAAATAATTTTATATAATATAAATACATCTAAAGTTTAATTTAATATGGCAAAGACAGTAGCAATTAACGGCTTTGGCCGAATTGGAAGACTTACTTTTAGAAACCTTTTGAAAATGAAAGGGATCAAAGTGGTAGCAATTAATGACTTAACAGATAATGCAACCTTAGCACACTTATTAAAGTACGATTCTGCGCAAGGCCCTTTTGAAGGAGCTGTTTCTTCAACAGATGAGCATTTGATCGTTAAAGGGAAAAAAATAGTAGCACTTTCTGAAAGAAACCCTGAAGCACTTCCTTGGGCAAAGCTTAAAGTTGATTTGGTTTTAGAATGTACAGGTATATTTAGAACTAAGGAGGCTGCTAGTATGCACTTAACAGCTGGAGCTAAAGATGTTATTATTTCTGCACCTGCTAAAGGAGAGGGCGTACAGACAATCGTATTAGGGGTAAATGATGATACATTAGACAGAAGAAAAAATGTTTTCTCTAATGCTTCCTGTACCACTAATTGTTTAGCACCTGTTATAAAAACGATCAATGATAACTGGGGATTAAAAGTAGGCTCAATGACTACAACCCATGCTTATACCGGTGATCAAAGAATGCAAGATGCACCTCATGGTGACTTAAGAAGAGCTAGAGCAGCTGCTTTTAATATCGTTCCTACTTCTACTGGAGCTGCTGTTGCAGTTGGTAAAGTAGTTCCTAAGGTAGCGGGTAAATTGTCTGCCATTGCTTTAAGAGTGCCGGTAATCACTGGTTCTTTAATTGAGTTGAATATGGTCTTGAAGACAAAGACCACAGCTGAAGAGATCAACGCTAAGTTCAAGGAATTAGCAGAAGGAAAATTAAAAGGTATTTTGCAATACCAAACAGATCCGATTGTATCTTCTGATATTGTTAGAAATCCACACTCTTCTATTTTTGATTCTTTAATGACGAATGTTACTAAGGATGGTAAATTTGCGAAAGTAGTTAGTTGGTATGATAATGAGGCGGGCTATTCTGCACGTTTGGCTGATTTAGCAGCTAAGATTTTAAAAGTGTAAGTTTAATAGCTTCCTATAAAAGAATCGGTATCAAGTTTTTTGATACCGATTTTTTTTTGTTTCTTTTTAAGAAGGTATTTAACTATTCAGAATTGGCTATCGCCAATGAAAAAATTGAAGGCAGAGGTGCAGAGATTTTTTCGTAAAAAAAATCCAATAACTCTGCATCTCCGTGTCTCAGCGTTCAAAAACTGACATTGGCTTTAGCCGATGTGGAATAGTTATGAATGTATTTTGTAATTAGTTAATCCACTCCACATGCACAGCATAGAAAATGATATCCTCCGTATCACCACAAAAAGTCAAGGTGCAGAGCTAAGAAGCATCTTTAAGAAATCATCTTCAAAAGAATACCTCTGGCAGGCAGATTCCGCATTTTGGGGTCGACATGCTCCCGTGCTATTTCCAATTGTAGGACGCTTAAAAGATGACCAATATTATATTGGGAAAAAAGCGTACACAATGAAGCAGCACGGACTGGCAAGGAACCTAGAATTTTCTATGATTAATAATGATGGATATTCTATTATTTTTGAATTGAAGGCTACACCAAAGACTCTAAAGCAATATCCCTTTCCCTTCTTATTAAACATTCAATATACCTTAAAAGAAAACGACTTAATTGTTTATTACAAAGTGACAAACCCTGCCAAGAGACCACTTTACTTTTCAATTGGAGGTCATCCAGCTTTTAATTGCCCACTACATAAAGGAGCAAAACGATCTGATTACCAATTAGTATTTGAAAAAAAAGAAACAGCTAAAACGCAGCGCTTAACCAATGGTATCAGAAATAATAAAACGGAATCTATTTTAAAAAAGGAGCAGATACTTAAAATCACCAAGACCTTATTCGATGAAGATGCTCTAGTTTTTGAAAATTTAAAATCGGATAAAGTCAGTCTCCAAAAAGGAAAAAAGAAAGTATTGACTTTTGATTTCAAAGGCTTCCCCTACTT
>CALJIY010000620.1 GCA_937973945.1 uncultured Saprospiraceae bacterium
TTTGCGGTGTATCTAATGCTGAATGGGGTAGAACGTTATTGGATAGAAAAAATTCGGGTAAATGCTCGATATGATATATTTGGATACCATCCTACGCAAGCAGAAATTATTGCTGTTTTGTTTTTTGTGACGGGGGCTATAGGTTATTTTTGGTTGCGAAAAAAGGGTCGGGTAAATGCATAAAATATAGCTTGTTCTAATTAGACATAATTCACACGGAAACCTCTTCGAGGTTTGCGCAGATGAAAACGGTTGCTTTATTAGGTATGCTCTAAGTCGTGGAGAAAGTTAGTTGAAAAAATCAAGCCTGCGTTCCTTGGAACGCAGGCTTGATTTTTTCAACTAACTTTCCCTGCCACCACCACCACAATTTCCCCTTTTACTTTTTTCTCCCCACCAAAATGAGTAATGAGATTCTCTAGTGTATCCGTTACTTTCTCTTCATATAATTTTGTCAATTCTCGACAAACGCAGGCCATCCTATCGGGTTCCGTATGCTTTGCTAATTGCTGCAAACATTTGACTAGTCGAAAAGGAGATTCATATAACACGAAAGTATAGGGTAGGGTAGCGAGATATTTTAGACGAGTTTGACGACCTTTTTTATGTGGTAAAAACCCTTCAAAATGAAATTTATCACAAGGTAATCCGGAGGCTACTAAAGCAGGAACAAAGGCCGTCGCACCAGGCAAACAATCTACTCTAATATTATGTTGCTGACAAGCCCTGACTAGAAAAAAACCAGGATCAGAGACTCCAGGCGTGCCCGCGTCCGATATTAATGCAATATTTTGTTCTGCTTGTAAAGCTTTGATTAATTCAGGAGTCGTTTGGTGTTCATTATGGGCATGGTGGGAGCGCAATGGCGTATCAATGCCATAATGATTAAGGAATTTTTTAGAAGTTCGAGTATCTTCTGCTAAGATTAAATCTACTTCTTTTAGTAAACGAATGGCTCTGAAGGTAACATCTTCTAAATTACCAATAGGGGTGGGTATGAGGTATAGCATCTAAGGTGTGATGGAGAAGTATCAGAAACTTCGAAATTCTAATGATTACCGACATCTTTATTGATGGGTTAAAATCAGAAATCATACATCATAATTCAGAAATCATATATCTGCATTGAAAAGTTGCATTTGCTTCTTTCAAGTTATTAGAACTAGATAGATATATGATTGATGATGGATGATTTCTGATCTATGATTTTTTCGCACTATCAAAAATTGATGCGTAATAAATACATCTCGAAGATGTCCATACTTTTAACTAAGTACTTTGACAAAAGTATACTTGATACCTAAACACATAGGTACACCCTATGTGTAACTATGTGTTTAGATAAAATTTAATGTGTTAACAAAAATGATCAAAAGCCTGCTTTAAATTAGCAGCGATCATATCTGCTGAACGACCTTCAATATGATGTCTTTCAATAAAGTGAACTAACTGGCCATCTTTAAATAAAGCAATAGATGGAGAAGAAGGAGGATACGGTAATAAGTATTCTCTTGCTTTTTCCGTAGCTTCTTTATTCACACCTGCAAAGACAGTCGCCAATTTAGTTGGCTTCTTTTCGTTTTGCAAAGCGAATTTTGCAGCTGGGCGTGCATTTGCTGCGGCACAACCACAAACAGAATTAACCACTAATAAAAGGGTTCCTTCTTGATTTTCTAAAAGAGCATCTACTTCCTCTGGAGTGGTCAAGCCTTCAAAACCGAAATCTGTTAGGTCTTGAGACATTGGTGCTACTAAATGTGCTGGATACATTATTTTTGATTTTTATTCTACAATTAAGGAATCAATTAGATCGTTGTTGACTAATTGATAAGAATACCACAAAATTACTGGTTTTCTTTGAAGTTGTTTAAGAATGTAGACTGAAATTTAGTTTGTAAGTGCTTGATTGCTAGGACACAGACTTTTTAAATTTTCGTAGCCTTAGCTACGGGGATTTAAAAAGTCGAAGTCATTAGCGGTCAATGACTTGCAAATAAATCAGTTATACATTTTTAAACAACTTCTTGTATAAAAAGAAATACAACGGACCGTAGGGAATAGTTCAAAAAATAACTAATTTAATTATAATTCGTTTTACTTTTGATATTTTTCAACAAACTTATACGTCAAAAGACTAGATATATGACTAATCGACTATTTGTATTGATAATCAGCTTATTAAGTATCACGCTGTTATTTACAGAAACAGCTTGTACCACGGACCAATTAGCAGAAATGCCCCCTTTAGCCTTTTGTGATACCTTGGTAGTAAGCTATGATTTACAGGTGAAAGCGATTATTGATACTAATTGTGCTTTTTCTGGTTGTCATGTGGCAGGTACTACCGCTCCAGGTAATTACTCTTCTTATAGTCGTATGGCTCCATTTCTGACAGATCGAGAGTTTAAGCGATTTGTCATAGATTTAAGAAATGACCCAGATGTGGGTATGCCACCAAATTGGGATACCAATCCAGGTCCAAAAGATTTGACAGACGAGGAGTTTGATATTATCAGTTGTTGGGTACAAAACGGGTATCCAGAAAATTAAGTTTTTATTTAAAATCAAATTATTTTATGCATAAAACACAAGTATTTTTATCGGCACTGGTTCTCCTATTAACGATAGGTTGTTCGACTAGTAAAAAAATTACTTCTGAAGCGCCAATGCCAGAAGCAACCATAACAGAAGAAAGATTGCTGGATACGATGGTGGTCACCGCTTCTATTCCAGAGGAAATAAAAGCGGCGGAAGATTATCAACTACCACGTTATGAATCTACCTATTCTTTAAAGAATGATTTAGTACATACTAAATTAGATTTGAAGTTTGATTGGGCAAAGCAGCAGGTAAATGGTAAAGCTGAATTGACACTAAAACCTTATTTCTATCCAACCGATAAATTGGAGATTGATGCCAAAGGATTTGATATTCATAAAATTACTTTATCAAATGGTAAAGCTTTGAAATATGATTATGATAATAATGTCATTCAAATTCAATTGGACAAATCGTATACACGTAAAGAAAAGTATACGATAAATATCGACTACACTGCTAAACCAACAGAGGGAGAAATAGGAGGTAGTGCGGCCATTACTTCTGAACAAGGCTTATTCTTCATTAATCATGATGGTAGTGATAAAGAAAAGCCAATGCAGATATGGACACAAGGAGAGACAGAATGGAATTCTCGTTGGTTTCCAACTATAGATCACCCAAATGAACGAACCACTCAAGAAATTTACTTGACCGTTCAAGATCGTTTTAAAACATTATCGAATGGTACTTTGAAGTCTTCCAAAAAGAATGCAGATGGTACACGTACCGATTATTGGAAAATGGACTTACCGCATGCGCCTTACTTGTTTATGATTACGGTAGGGGAGTTTGCGAAGGTCAGCGATACATGGGAAGGTATACCTGTGGATTATTATGTAGAAGAAGAATACAAACCTTATGCTAGACAAATTTTTGAGCATACACCTGAGATGTTGACTTACTTTTCTGATTTATTAGGAGTGAAATATCCTTGGCCTAAATATTCTCAAATAATTGTAAGGGATTATGTGTCGGGTGCGATGGAGAATACTTCTAGCGTGATCTTTGGAGATTTTGTTCAGAAGACCGATCAAGAATTAATTGATGATGATAATGATTATATCGTAGCGCATGAATTATTCCATCACTGGTTTGGTGATTATGTAACTTGTGAAAGTTGGGCCAACTTAACCATGAACGAAGGCTTTGCTAACTATAGCGAGTACCTATGGTTTGAGCATAAAGATGGTAGAGATCGAGCAGACCACCACAGAATCAATGAACTAAATGGATACTTATCTAGTAGCGAAATGCATCCATTAATTTGGTTTGATAATCCTGATAGTGAAGCGATGTTTGATGCGCATAGTTATAATAAAGGTGGTTTGGTCTTACATATGTTGCGTAACTATGTGGGCGATGATGCTTTTTTTGCTTCACTAAAT
>CALJIY010000621.1 GCA_937973945.1 uncultured Saprospiraceae bacterium
TAATGCTAAAAAGAAAGGGCAAAAAGTAGGAATAAATGATGCCCTCACTCGTAGGTTATTAATCAATTTATTAGTTCCGCTAGCGGCAGGAGGTATTTTTTGCTTAGCACTACTCTCTCATCATTTGATAGGTTTATTAGCGCCAACGACCCTAATATTCTATGGATTGGCTTTGCTCAATTCTAGTAAATTCACCTATGGAGATATGCGTAATCTAGGATATCTTGAATTAGGCTTAGGCTTAATTGCCTTATTTTTTCTTCCTTATGGATTAGAGTTTTGGGCTTTTGGTTTTGGCTTTTTACATATTTTTTATGGGATTTTGATGTACCGAAAATACGAGTGACAATAGACGTTTTTTAAACAAGATGCGATAATAGGCTAAGGACAAAATGAAAGAAATACTTTCTATATTAAAAGAAACAAAATTAGATAACCGTATCCGATTAGGGATCATGTCTATTCTAGTTGTTAATGACTGGGTAGAGTTTAAATCGTTAAAGGAATTATTGGAGTTAACGGATGGCAATCTAGCCAGTCATATAAAAGCTTTAGAAAAAGAAGATTATATCATAGTCCAAAAGAAATTTGTTGGTAAAAAACCACAGACTACGTATCAAGTTACAGAGAAAGGGAAAAATGCTTTTAAAATGCATTTAGCGGCATTGGAGAAATTAATTGATCGGCGGAATTAAGGAATGGTGAAATAAGCTTACTTACACAGTGTACTGAATTATGAAATACATACCTATTCTTTTCTCTTTGCTATTGTGGAGTGGAAATATGAAGGGACAAACAAAGGCAGATAGTTTATTACTACAACATATTCAAACAGTACCTCTTACACTTGAAACAGATTTAGAGGGATTAACGAATTATTTAATTCAACCAGTTCATAAAGAGCAAGACAAACTTAGGAGTATTTATTTGTGGCTTATTCATACGATTCAATATGATATAGCAGCGGTTGATAACGAGCGAATTAATAAAAACAACCAAGATATCCTAAGAAGGAAAAAAGCTATTTGTTGGGGCTATTCAACCCTGTTAAAAGCAATGTGTGAGATAGCTAATATTCCAGCCACCATCATTTCTGGATATGTGAAGACTTCTCTGGATACTACTCCTTTTTTAAAATATCCAACGCATGCTTGGAATGCTGTACAAATTGAAGATAGTTGGTATTTATTAGATGCTACTTGGGATAGTGGTTTAATAAATAGCCCGAGTGATTTCTATGAAAAATTTGGAGAGACCTATTATTGCACTACTCCATCTACATTCATTACAAATCATTTACCTGCTAGTCCTAAATGGCAATTATTAGATTGTCCTATTTCTGTTGAGACTTTTCAATTATCAACAGATTCTTTATTGACCACTATTGAAAATAGTAATTGTTCGACCGTTTCCGATTCTATTACCAATTATGCTGGGTTAACTTATTATGACCAACTATTATTGGAAGCGATTAATACGTATCAATTTAACCCAACAGAAGATAACAGAAGAGAGTTAGGTCATACACAAATAGAATATCAAGAATATCTATCAGATTTGGCAGAAAATTTACAAGCCAATCAAAATATAGATTCTTTATTATTAGTACAAAAACAAATGATCGAATTATGTGAGGTAGCTAATGAATTGACAGATTTATACGATACGCAATTAGAAAATTGTGCTTACAATTATTTCAATTATGCCGTTGCTTTATCACAAGTTTCCTTAACTCCTGAGAATGAAGCGCAACTGACCCGAAAAATGCTATTTTATTTTCAGCAAGCTACTCAACAACTAGAGGCTTTGCCCCAAAATATATTTACGGAACAAGCTATCGATCAAAGTAAATCCTATCGTACCTATTTACAAAAACGCTTGTCCGCAATAGAAAATTAAAATCATGGGGTAGCGTTAATTGAAAATACACACTACTGGACATTGAATTAGAACAGAGAATAGAGAGGAGACCAGCCCGACTGCCGTCAGGCGGGCGGGGAATAGAGACAGATTTCGTTTGCAAACAACGACATTTGGTTAACTTTTAAACGCAATAAGTCTCTGCTCTCGCTTCTCTATTCTTTGCTCATGTCCTGCTAGTATAATAAATAATATCTTGTTAAGTCATATAGAGTCTTGGCGTTTTCCCCCCACCGTCAAGATCACTATTTAGGCGGGTAGCTTTGCTATCCGCCTTTTTACTTGTTAATTTTTTACTAATTGTATACAAACCTCTATAAGTGGTATCAAATTTGGACGTTTAGATATAAGAAAAAAAATTACTATGATTTTAAGGACTATTTTTTTTAGTATATTATTTTGCTGCTTAGCCCATCTTGGATTTGCTCAAAGTGCATCTATTGATGCTTTTTTAACGGATAAAAATATCCAAACAAAGCAGGC
This sequence comes from uncultured Saprospiraceae bacterium, assembly GCA_937973945.1. GTDB lineage: Bacteria > Bacteroidota > Bacteroidia > Chitinophagales > Saprospiraceae > JAFMDF01. Next base: position 2,404 of record CALJIY010000621.1, read on the forward strand.
CTATGGTCTATACTATCAATTAGATAAAAAAGGAACTGGTGCTACGCCTAAAAAAGGGGACTATGTGATGCTGAATTTTACAGCTAAATTATTAGATGGAACCATATTCGAAGAATCTGATCCATCTGACCCATTTGTCTTTCAATTAGGCTATAATCAGGTTATTAGAGGCTGGGATCTCGGAACGACCCTTTTTCCTGTTGGTAGCCAGGGTACTTTATACATTCCTTCTAATATGGGCTATGGAAAAAGGGGTGCAGGTACGATTGTGCCACCCAATACCGATCTAATTTATGATATAGAAGTTGTTAAAATTTTAAATAAGGAAGAATACAACGACTATATGTTAGACTTAGAAAAAAAGGAACAAATAGCTTATCAAAAGAAGATAAAAGAACAATTTATCATAGACAAAAAGCGTATACAAGAATATGCCTTAAATAATAAATTAAAAACTAAACGAACCAACTCTGGCTTGAGTTATGTCATCACGAAAAAAGGCAAAGGCGATTTAGCACAGCCAGGCGATGAACTACAAGTAGCCTATGAAGGTTTCTTAACAGATGGTAATCCTTTTGAAAAAACTAAAGCAGCTCCATTTACCTTCACGCTAGGTAAGGGTAAAGTCATTGATGGCTGGGAAGAAGGCTTGCAATTTTTTAATAAAGGTAGTGAAGGTATATTACTAGTTCCTTCAAAATTAGCATACGGGCCAAGGCCTATTTATGAAAAAGGCGTATCTGTTCCTGCTAATTCTGTATTGATATTTAAGATTAAAGTGCTAGAGTTAAAGAAAGGTTAGTTTTAGAAGTCAGA
>CALJIY010000622.1 GCA_937973945.1 uncultured Saprospiraceae bacterium
TTACACTACAAAGATGCAGGGAAAGATAGGCTGTAAGAATGGACAAACTTCTCCAATACTTGGACAGATGTAGGAAATCGTATTTTTAAACAACTCCTATGGAACTATTAGAAACATCCTGCAACTATTAGAAATTTTAATACCTGTATTTGCTCTTGTTTCCTGCACTCTATTATACAAATATCCAGTAGTGAAATCATGAGCCATATTACATCCACAATCACTTGTAAATCAATTACTTATATACTAGCGCAACCAATTCAAACATAATTACAACGATTAGAAATTAAAAAAATAAGGGCGCAATTCATCTTTGTGAAGCAAATACTTTCTTCGCTATAGATTTCATTTTTTAACCTTATTTATTTAATTATGAGTAAACACTTAACAAAGTTCTTTTTATTACTTCTTGTAATTCTATTGAGCATACCTATCGGTATAGCACAAACCCCTTCCCAAACTACTCCTCCCGATAGCGGCTGTAATGCCTTATCTATTACAGCCACCTCAAATGGGGTAAGCATTACGGGTAGCAGTATCCGTTCAGTCGAATATGCTAACCAAACCAATTGGCAATACCAAGCCCATTGTAATAATGACTGTGGCAATAGCACGCAGATCAATCTTCCTGCTGGTACCTATCGTATCAAAGTTTTTAGAGACGACTATTCTGTTTGTGAAAAAGATGTGATTGTTACGGGGGATGGTGGCTGCAACTGTACACAGGAATATGATCCTGTATGTGGCGTAGATAACATCACCTATAGCAATGCTTGTAAAGCTGCTTGTGCTGGAACTACTGTCGCTTATACTGGGGTTTGTGATGATGGGGGTGGTGGTGGAAGTGATTGCGAAAACTTAACTATTACAGCTTTTAATGGTGGCGTCTCTATTGTCGGGAGTATGCGTTCTGTCGAATATGCTAATCAAGCCAATTGGCAATACCAAGCCCATTGTAATAATGATTGTGGTAATAGCACGCAAATCAATCTTCCTGCTGGTACCTATCGTATCAAAGTTTTTAGAGATGATTATTCCGTTTGCGAAAAAGACGTGATCGTTACTGGAGATGGTGGTTGCAACTGTACTCAAGAATATGATCCTGTATGTGGCGCAGACAACATTACCTATAGCAATGCTTGTAAAGCTATTTGTGCTGGAACTACTGTCGCTTACACTGGGGTTTGTGATGATTGGGGTGGCGGTGGAAGTGATTGCGAAAACTTAACTATTACAGCTGTTAATGGTGGCGTCTCAATTATCGGCAGTATGCGATCTGTCGAATATGCTAATCAAGCTAATTGGCAATACCAATCTCATTGTAATAATAGTTGTGGGAATAGTACCCAAATCAATTTATCCGCTGGTACTTATCGAATTAAAGTCTTTAGAGATGATTATTCTGTTTGCGAAAAGGATATTACTGTTGGAGGCCCACCACCTAGTACTTGTGATTTATTGATAGCCGATATTCCAGATAATATATGTAACAATTGCTACTCAGAGGTAGCTACTTACAAATACCAAGGAAAATCATATTTGGCTTATCTCCCAGACTATGAAAATTGTAGAGAACCGATTACGAAAGTATTAGATTGTTCGACAGGGAATCTTATTTGTTTCGATTACAGGATTACCCCTCCTAATAATACCCTACCCTCCTGTTCTAATTTCTTGCTTAGTGCTACTAAAATCCAAACCATTGTAGGTTGTTCTAATCCAACAGGGGGTAGCAATTGTGATAATTTAAGCATTACAACTAACGCAAATGGTATCAGTATTGCTGGAAGTATGCGCTCCGTAGAATATGCTAATCTCGATAATTGGCAATATCAATCTCATTGTAACAACAATTGTGGGACTAATACCCAAATCGTTGTATCTGGTAATTATCGAGTAAAAGTTTTTAGAGATGATTACTCCGTTTGCGAAAAAGAGGTAAGTGTCATTGCAATAGATAATGGTTTACAAGACGCTGCCACAGGTAGAAGTACAGAGTTCACCTCTTTCAATGCATTCCAAGAAAATCGTATAATCGACTTAGAATGGATCACCAATAGCAGCTACAGAAGTGCAGCATATATCGTAGAAAAATCCACTAATGGTACAGACTTTAAGGAGTTAATGAAGATCGAAGATGATGAGCAAAGCTTTGATCCGACATATTTTCAAGGAGAGGATTCACAGCCAACTTTAGGGACTAACTACTATAGATTGAAACAAATCTTTAAGGACGGAAGTCATAAATATTCAGATATGCAGGCTATAGATTTTAACATAAATCTACAAGCTATCGACATTTATCCGAATCCAAGTGAGTCAGAAGTTTTTCTTAATCTACAAAACTTTGCGGGCCAGAAAGGACATCTACTCATCAGCAATCAATTTGGATCAATTGTAGAAGAGCGTCTATTAGCACCTATTCCTTCGGACATACTTTCAATAGATTTATCCGCTTATCAAAATGGCGTTTACTTTATTAAGCTAAGGGCAAATCACCAACAACTTCCACCTCAAAAAATGGTCGTTAGTAAAATGTATTAATAGATTCCTTACACTAATAAGATACAACACTATAGTTTCGACCTGGTTTCGAAATTTATTGACAGATGCTGTTCAACTTATACAAAAAAAAATCACCCAAGAATGTTATTCTTGGGTGATTTTTACTTCGTCTATATTCGCAGTTAATATCTATTACGATTATAACTACTTGATCTTCTGCCACCATCTCTAGAGTCTCGGGAATCACGCCCTCCTCCTCGAGAGTCACGTCCGCCGCCTCGGGAATCACGTCCGCCACCTCGAGAGAAACGTCGGCCACCGCCGCCACCTCTATAATCTCTTCTACCACCGCCATGTCGGCGATCTGCACCTCTTCTAGGTGGAGAGTTATCATTTAAGTCACGGTTACCTCCAAGGTCTAGTTTTTCTAATTCTGAAACTACTACCTTGGCGATCAATTCCTCTTTACTGAGATTACCGAATATTAGACTAATCTTTTCGAGTAGTTCTTCGTCTACTCGACCATTCGTTTTCTGTTGTAAAGTGTCTATGCACCAGCCTTCCAAACGACTTTCAGCAATATCTGCTGTACTTGGAATAGACACTTTGTTGAAACGAATGCCCAATTCTCGTTCTAGTCGTTTGATTCTGTATGTTTCACTAACATTTAAGAAAGAGATCGAGATCCCTTTCTTACCTGCTCTTCCGGTTCTACCACTTCTGTGGGTATAGTAGGCATTGTCGTCAGGTAAGTCATAGTGAAAAACATGTGATAAATCACTCACATCAATTCCTCTAGCAGCTACGTCCGTAGCAATCAACACATTAATGTCATTTGCTTTAAAACGCTTCATTACACGGTCCCGTTGAAATTGGGACAGATCGCCATGCAATGCATCTGCCTTGTAATTCTTTCGAACTAAAACTTCTGCTAAATTTTGAGTATCACGCTTAGTTCTACAAAAGACAACCCCGCGGGTGCCAGAATGTATATCTAAGAATCTAGTTAAGGCCTCCGCCTTATCTCGCTGTCGTACTGTAGTAAACTGATGTTCGATATCTACATTGACCTCATTTTTGGAATTCACCTTTACTTCAACCGGATTGTCCATATACTTTCGGACAATCTTTTTGATAGGTGCTGCCATCGTAGCGGAAAATAACCAAGTCTGCTTATCTTCTGGGGTATAACTTAAAATTTTATCCAACTCATCTTTAAATCCCATATTCAGCATTTCATCTGCTTCATCAAGGATTAAAAATTTAAGCTGGTCTAAGTGTACCGCTTTCCGCTTAATTAAATCAATTAATCTACCTGGGGTAGCTATTATGACATGTTGGGTTCGACGTAAGTCTTTTATTTGCAAGTGTATTGGTGCTCCACCGTACACTGCTAATACATTAACCCGTTCTAAGTATTTACTGAATATTGCTAGTTGCTCTGCAATCTGCTTACCAAGCTCTCTAGTTGGTGCAAGGATTAATCCCTGCGTAAATTTCTCCTTTGGGTCAATTCTGTCTAAAAGTGGCAGTCCAAAAGCGGCTGTTTTGCCTGTTCCTGTCTGCGCTAAACCAATCATATCAACATCTCCCGACATCAGTTCGGGGATCGCCCGTTCCTGAATTTCGGTCGGTTTTTCAAAGCCCAATTCTGAAAGTACTTTCAAAATCTGATCTGATAAACCTAACTCTTCAAATGTTACCAATAATTATATTTTATAAAGTGAGGTGCAAAGGTAGCTTTTATATCTAAATAATGGGCAATAAACTATGGATTCTAGCTAACATTTCGCCTGTTTTCCCCTTAATTATTGTTAGAATCACACTATCTAAGAAAAAAAGTAGCCGAATTCCTCTAAAATAGGTTATTTGTCCTTTTTCAAAATTTAATTTTTCAGATCGGAGTTTTAGTACTTACAATCGGAATTTTGTTCTATTAAACACCTAATTCAGGTAGTTTACCAAACGAAAGATATGTTTTACTTCATTCTCGAAGAAGTCTTCCTAAAATCGTAATTTGTGACAGCCTATAAAATAGAAAATTCGATTTAAAGGCTCACCATTCACCACCGTCGTCCGATGGCGATGAAACCTTATTATCTGCCACCCCACGATCAGGTTTGGACTAAACTAGGGATTAGCATCTTTATAACTGACCTTACCGTCTTAAACAACTTCTAGTAAAGATTTTTAAAATCAACAAAATATTTTGATATTATAAAATTAAGTGGGTAATTTACATTTGAAGAATAAGTGTAAAAACACCTATTTATAAATCGAAAGCTCATCAAGCTAATAGCTGATTAGTTTTATACAATATTTTTTTGAGCAATTCTGTGTTTACAGAATTGCTTCTTTTGTTTTATCCTACGGGCAAAATTTAAATACTTATACTCACCTCATAAACAGCTAATTTATGGACCATGCAACAGTCATCGCTCAAGCTCCTGGTAGAATCAATATAATAGGAGAACACACCGATTATAATAAGGGATTTGTTTTACCAGCCGCCATTGATAAAAAAACGACTGTTCGGCTAAAAAGAAATGAGCATTCCTCAAGATGTCGAATGTTAGCAGGTAATCTACAAGAGGCAATAGAATTTGATCTTACTAATTTTCAACCAAAGGAAAGTGGTTGGGAAAACTACATGATGGGCGTCGTGCATGAGCTACAGCAAATAGGGGCGGAGTTCAGTGGTTTTGATTGCGAGTTTGAAGGAGATGTGCCAATAGGAAGTGGGATGAGTTCTTCTGCTTCACTAGAATGTGCCTTGGCAACAGGGCTAAATGAATTATTTGATTTAGGTTTTGATAAATGGCAATTGATAAAAGCTTGTCAATTGGCAGAACATAATTTCGTTGGGATCAAATGCGGCATCATGGATCAATTTGCCAGCACTATGGGGCAAAAAGACCAAGTGATGTTCCTTGATTGTCGTTCTTTAGAATTTGACTATTTTCCATTTAATTTAGGGGACTATCAATTACTTTTATTGAATACAAATGTTTCTCATTCTTTAGCTTCTTCGGAGTATAATACAAGACGAGCAGCCTGTGAGGAAGGTGTTCGAATCCTTCAAACTAAATTTCCAAAGGTCCACTCCTTAAGAGATGCTTCTTTTGAAATGCTCCTTCAAATGTCGGAGGTCATTCCCACCAACATTGCTAATAGATGCCGTCATATCGTATTAGAAAATGATCGAGTACAAATGGCTACCAAAGCTTTACTCCATAAAGATTTTAAACAGTTAGGTCAGTTAATGTATCGATCTCATTTTAGCTTACAAAAAGATTATGAGGTGAGCTGCCCAGAATTAGATTATCTAGTTCAGCAAACTTTAGACAAAGATTATATTTTAGGCAGTAGAATGATGGG
>CALJIY010000623.1 GCA_937973945.1 uncultured Saprospiraceae bacterium
AGTAGTAAATTAGATATCCTGAGGCTAGTTTTAGACTTTAAAAATGAATTCATTGATTTTAATTTTGTAGGTAATGTAATCATTTTAGCATAAAAACCAAACAAGAATCTCAAATAATACACACATGAAATACCCGACAACAAAAACAGTCCCACAAGTAGATACCTACCACGGTATACAAGTACCAGACCCTTACAGATGGCTAGAAGATGATAATGCGACAGACACTAAAGAATGGGTGCAAGAACAAAATAAAATAACCACTGCACATCTGGAAACGATTCCTTATCGACAAGAAATTGCTGATCGATATGAAGAACTATTTAACTATCCTAAACTCTCCTCGCCCTTCAAAGCTGGAGACTATTACTTTTTTTATAAAAATGATGGCTTACAAAATCAACCGGTCATATATTATCAAAAAGGATTAGATGGGGAGGTGATGGAATTTATCAATCCGAATACGCATTCCAAAGAGGGTTTGATTGCTATGAGTTTAGCAGGATTCTCTAAAGACAATCGATATGTTGCCATAACAAAGTCAGTAGGCGGTTCCGATTGGCAAGAATTGCAGGTGATGGAAATTGCTACGATGAAGACCTTGCCTGATGTATTAAAATGGGTAAAATTTTCAGGAGCTAGTTGGTATCAAGATGGTTTTTTCTATAGTCGCTATCCTGCACCAGCAGAAGGGGATGCCTTAAAAGGAAATAACCAGTATCATTCTATTTATTACCACCAATTAGGAACAGAACAATCCGAAGATCAATTAATATTTGAAGATCGAGCACAAGCGAATATGTATCATTTCGGAGGCACTACAGAAGATAAAAAATACCATATTATATATGCTGCTCCTGGCACAGATGGCTATGCCACCTATTATAGAGCATTGGATGGGATATCAAATACGTATGAGCAACTATTTGAAGGCTATGCCCACAAAAGTGATGTGATTTTACATAAGGAGGGTTACTTCTATGTCAAGACAAATATAAATGCCCCTAACTATCGCTTGGTCAAAATCCCTATTAATAATCGGGCCCCAGAAAACTGGATAGAGATTATACCAGAAAGCAATAATCTGTTAGCCTCTGTTCAAACGGGTGGCGGATATTTCTTTGCCAACTATCTTGAAAAAGCAAGTAGTCGAATTTATAGACTCCAGTATGATGGTACAGGTAGAACGGAAATTAAATTACCAGGACTCGGTAGTGCAGGGGGATTTAGTGGAAAAGAAGAAGACGATACGCTATTCTATGCTTTTACCTCCTTTATATATCCCAACACCATTTTTAAATATGATGTAAAAACAGACAGCTCTACCCTATTTCATAAGGCTGAATTACAATTCAATCCGAGTGACTATGAAGAGAAACAGGTCTTCTATAAAAGTAAAGATGGTACAGAAATATCTATGTTTATCGTACATAAAAAAGGGCTAAAGCAGGATGGTAACAATCCCTGTTATCTATATGGATATGGGGGCTTTAATGTCAATTTAAGTCCATTTTTTAGTGCCTCTAGGCTTATTTTATTAGAAAATGGAGGCGTGTTCGCTTTACCCAATTTGCGAGGCGGTGGCGAGTATGGAGAGGCTTGGCATGAGGGCGGTATGCTATTCAAAAAACAAAATGTCTTTGATGATTTTATCGCTGCTGCGGAGTACCTGATTGAGGAACAATATACGGCTAGTCATAAATTGGCGATATCTGGTGGTTCCAATGGGGGGCTTTTAGTAGGTGCTTGTATGACGCAACGACCTGATTTATTTGCCATTGCTTTTCCTGCGGTGGGAGTTTTAGATATGCTGCGGTATCATAAATTCACAGTCGGAAAAGGATGGATACCAGAATATGGAAGTTCAGAAGCTTCCTTAGCACATTTTAAAAATCTTTATGGCTATTCTCCATTACATCAACTAAAGGAAGGTACCGCCTACCCTGCCACTATGATTATGACTGGTGACCATGATGATCGAGTCGTGCCGGCACACTCTTTCAAATTTGCAGCACAATTACAGAAATGTCATGCTGGTGATTCTCCTGTTTTAATAAGGGTGGCCATTGATGCAGGACACGGCGCAGGCAAACCCACAGCAAAGATTATTGAAGAAGAAGCAGATCGTTGGGCGTTCTTTTTTCATCATACGAATTCTTGGAAAAAGCATAAAGAACGTAATCCTTGGACGACTTTATCAAAAGAAGAAGCTTATAAAAATCCTTGGATTGCTGTCTCTCACAGGCAGGTATTAAATCCTGCTGGTGGAGAAGGAATTTATGGAGTGGTCCAATTTAAGAATGTAGCGGTAGGTATTCTACCTTTAGATAAAGACAATAATACCTGGCTAGTCGGACAATACCGCTATACATTGGAGCAGTATTCTTGGGAAATACCAGAAGGCGGGTCCCCCTTGAATACACCACCCTTAGAGTCTGCCAAAAGAGAATTAAAAGAAGAAGTGGGCTTAGTCGCTGAGACTTGGTCTACCTTGTTAGAAATACATCCATCTAACTCCGTGACCGACGAATACGGTATTGTTTACATTGCCAAAGATTTGACACAAGAAGCAGCGGAACCAGAAGATACAGAAGAATTAGTTGTTAAAAAACTACCTTTTGAAGC
>CALJIY010000624.1 GCA_937973945.1 uncultured Saprospiraceae bacterium
TACACTAAGCGCAATACTTCTCCATTAACTAAAGCCTCAATGGCTTTGAAGAAGTTTAGTGGGGTGTGGGGCCGCCAATTAATGTTATTATAGTTTGCCCCAAAATTGATATAATATTGTAGGTTAGAGACTTTCATTTCATCGGCCACATGTTCTAAGGTGTTAATCATGCAAATCCAGCCGTTTTCTTCTCTGCATTCCTCTGCCCATTCTTCATAATAACAATCATCGGAAGTATGGAAATTTAAAACATTTTCACAGATAAGTATAAATTTATACACGCCTTCTTCCATTAAAGCCTCTCCTATCTTTCGCTTTAAAAACATGATATCATTCGTTAAGGCATCATTCCATTCTCCAATAAACTCAATAATCGCAAAATGCTCGTCATAGTCAACAAATAATATTTTGGCGTACAGTGTTGGCGAGCCGAATTCATCCCATTGTGGATGAATGAAATAATTATAGATTTTATTGGTAAAACTGAATTCATTATACACGCGATCAAAAAAAGGAGATTTTTCATCTTCAGAGGCTACATAATTGTTTCTCCATTTGAAATGTGGTTCGATATCGTGCATAAATATATTTTTCCGAATAAAAGAAGTCGCGTCGCAACAAATTTAATTACCAATTAACTAACTTGCAATATTGATTTTCTACTTATTTATTTTAAGTAACTTCGCTAAATGTACTTTGGTACTTTAAATTAGAACAGAGAATAGAGAGTAGAGAACAGAGATAAATTCGTTTATAAATGACAGAATTTCGTTAAATGAAAATGGATTCGGTCTCTACTCTCGCTTCTCTGCTCTCTATTCTTCTAAAGTACCAAAGTAGAACTAAACACTTAAAATGAAAAAAATAATTTTCACAGGTCCAGAATCTACAGGCAAAACGACAATTACTACTGCAATAGCTAGTCTATATAACTGTGACTGGGTACAAGAGGAAGCTAGGTCTTATCTTTCCCAACTAGACAGATCTTACAATGAAAATGATTTATTGCAAATAGCCAAGAAACAGTACCATCAAGAACAAGCCTTATCTAAAAGTGGAAAACCTTTTCTGTTTTGTGATACCTCCTTATTGGTAATCAAGATTTGGTCAGAATATAAATACAAACGTTGTCATCCCTGGATTGTTGAGACTTTAATGAATAATCCACCGAGTTTGTATTTCTTATGCCATGTAGATGTACCTTGGGAGCCTGATCCCTTGCGAGAGCATCCGAAGGAAACCGAAAGAGTCGCTATTTTTAATTTGTACCAAAGGGAGTTATATTCTTTGAAAATGCCTTATATCATTTTGCGTGGGAAACAAGAAAAAAGAATTCAGAAAGTAAAAGATATTTTGAGTATGTATGTTTAATATTTTTTAAGAAAATCATAATAAGACGTTGACTCTTCTTTTTCCATTGCTGAAAAAGAAGCAAAAAAGCTAGTCCAAAAAAACTCCCTCCGGTCAAACAGTTTTTGGACGGGCCACCCACCCAGATGTTGACCTAGCAGAACTTGTCTAAAAAATGTGAAAACTCAGTTTAAAGAACTAGCTATTGTATAAAGTAGCATACATTTCACCTTTTTTTAGTAATTCCTCATGCGTACCTGATTCGACAATAAGTCCATTATCCATTAGGAATATTAAATCCATTTTTTCTGCTACTGCCAACTTATGTGTTACGATTACCGCAGTTCTTTCTCTATAGGCTTCTTTTAAATTGTGGATGATAGACATCGCCGTAATATTGTCTAATGCACTAGTTGGTTCATCCATAAATAAGTAAGGAGCGTTCTTATAAAAGGCTCTGGCAATCATAATTCTTTGACCCTGACCTTTGCTAAGTATTTTTCCTTCTTTTCCAAGTTTTGTATGGATACCTTCCTCTAAATCATCTACAATCGAAGTGAGGCAGGCTAAATCAATCGATTTATATAACTGATCAAAGTCTATATGTTTGTCTTCTCTTTCCAGTGTAATGTTGTACAGAATAGATTCATCAAATATAAACCCTTCTTGAGAGACCGAACTGCAGTTTAATCGCCAATTTCCAGTATCTATATCGTCTAATCGCCGATTATCAATTTTTATTCTTCCTTGATCTGGACTTAATAATTTCAATAATAATTTTAGTAAAGTCGATTTGCCACTGCCACTCTCCCCTACTATCGCAACGGTACTTCCATAGGGAATATGTAAAGACACTTCTTTTACAGCGGGCGTAGATTTATAATTAAAAGAAACCTTATCTATTGTTATATCTAATTGGTATTTAGTATAAATTGTTTTTTCATTGGGTAAATAATCTTCTGTACCTGGGGCTGTAAATTCTTTTAGTCTTGATAAACTTAATTTAGCATCTTGATAGTTTTGGATAAAATCCATGATGTCTGTCATGGGTTGATTAAGTCGACCAAGGATATATTGAATCGCAATCATTGCGCCTAACGTTAACTCTCCCTCCATGACGGCAATTGCTGTGAAAAATAGAATGAAAATATCTCGCAATTGATTAATGACCGCTACCCCGCCATTATAGTATTGCCAAATTTTTAATTGCCACAATCTAGTTACAGATAGTACATCTTGACTATCATACCATTCCTCTAGCCTATTTCTTTCTTGGTTATTTAGTTTTATATCATACACCCCACCTACTACTTGCAATAAACTACTACGGACGGTAGTTTGCGCTGTAAACATTCTTTTATCTACTTCAGCCCTTTGTCTCCAAAAGGCAAAATTCCAGAAAAAGAAGATAATGGTAGAGGCTAATAATATTAAGCCTACCTTCACATTAAACATAAAAAGGACGATACCGAAAATCAATACTCTAAAAAAGGCATTGATTAGATTGACATAGCTATCCGTAAGAAATCTTTCTATTCTAAAATTGTCATTGAGGTTTTGGAGAATAACACCATAGGGGTGTTTATTGAAGAACAAAATTCTTTTCTTTAATATTTGCTTCAGGTAATTATTAATCAGCTGCATGTTTAAACGTACCCCAATATTTCTAACCATCCACATTTTAAAATAATCAGCAGAGATCGTACCTACAAATAAAATCAATTGAGCAATTAAAATAAGGTATATGAAATTTAAATCTTGATGTTGGATGCCTTGATCTACAAGCGCTTGTGTAAGAAAGGGAAAGAGTAATTCAATAAAGGCCCATAAAATTTGTAAAATAATAACAATGATAATGCCTGACTTATATTGCAAAAGTCTACTATGGAGTTGCCTTATTGTTAAAATATTTTTATCTGAATTCATAAGTGGTTTTGCGCGAGTAGATTTTCTCTATTTATAAACAACGTTAAACAGAAGTAATTCTTTCTAATAATTATATCTAATTGATTTCATTTCATTATATACTCTTTGCCATAGAGATAACTTACTAGTAATGACATCTGCTTGGCCAGTCATAAATTGTTGAAATTCAAAATCAATGTTGTAGGTAGAATGTAAATTATTGGGAAAATTCACTTGAACGGTATACTTATTATTGTTTGGCACCTCTGCTATGTTTGCTACCCTCCCTTCTAAAATTCCGAATTCAGCATACGGGTAATTATCCAAGCGTATTTGAACGGGCTGTCCAGGATGAACTTTAGAGATTCCTTTTATAGGTAGCTTTAAAAGGCCCAAATATGCTTCATCTTCAGTGGGAGTAATCGTCATTATTTTATGATCTTTCTTGATAAAGATATAATCACTTAGATAGTCTGAATACACTAATTTTCCACTTAAATCAGCACTAATCAAATATTTTTCTTTCCAATTATTGACAGCGTTCTTTAACAATTGAAAGGAGTTAATAATATTCTTCCTTAAGAGAATCTTTTCTTTTTGGAAGGTGTTCTCTAATTCGAGAACCTGTTCTTCTTGAATGGCTATTTTAATGTTTGTTTCACTAATAGCGGAATGAAAATCTACCAATCGGCCTTCTATCCCTTCCCTATTAAAAGTCTGTTTAGCACTTTCTAATTGTCGCCTAGATAAAATATCTTCTTCGTATAATTGTTGATCTACAGATAATTGCTGTGCTGCTAAAACTCTATTGTTTTTATGTAATTCAATTTTTTTGTTAATTAGCGCCACATAATTCTTATATAAACCGATTTGATGTTCTTTTGCCGCTGCTACCTCTTGATGTCGGTCAGTCTCTATAAATACTTGATAGGCTTTGATTTGGTTAGATAAGTTAACTAATGAAGGGGCAATACTTCCTAATTCTTTTTGATCGAAAGATTTAACAAAGTCCTCAAATTCCTTAATTGTAGAAGTAGCAGAGATCTTTTTTATCTGATCCAAAAGATATAATCCGTCTTCTAGGTTTGTGGCGTTTTCAATATATCCTAGAAAATCTCCTTTAGCAATATTTGAATTATTTAGTTTAAGTAGTTTCAATCGACCTGTTTCCTTAGCATACAGTTCCAATGGAACGGACGTCGTTGTAATTGTTATAGACCCCGTACTAGTATCTTTATATTCTAGCAACCAAGCAATAAAAAAGAAAATACCGATACAAAACAAACAGATTGCAAATCCAATTTTTAATAATATAGGTGATAAAGTCTGGGTGATTTTCCTGTTACTCATTCGCGCTTATTGTCGTAGGATTTTCTATAATAGCAAAATATAAATGCAAATAGGCATTCTACATATTGTTAGCATTTAAATATAAAAGATCCTAAATTTAGTTTAGATTTAATAAGACCATAGCCAATTAATAGTTACGGGTTTATTTTTCCCGTATATAACTATATTGATCCACAATATGTTAATAAATTAGATATTATCTAAATTTCTACTAAAGAAGTTATTTAAATATATTTGAAATGAACCCAAGATGGTGATGCAATGTTTTAAATTACTAGGTTTAATCCTGAAATTGGCATTGCTATTTAATCTATTAACACTTGTTTTGTTTAGAATCAAATCTCAAGAAATAAGACTTAACTAATGCTGCGATTATTTATTAGGTTGGTATTGTTGATCTCGATGCCCTTTATATTACTGATCAGAGGAGCGATCTACTTTCATGAAGTCCATCATCTTGCTCCTTCTATCTGCATTTTGGGAGGCCTATGTTTAACGACCTTTTTATTAGCTATTTATTTCCTTTTTTTTTATGGAAGAGTAACAGGAACCGTGGGAAGTCTCAAACTGAAATTAGGGATGGCTTTTCTTGTTGTGGGGGTGTATAGCATGCATGGATTGTTCTTTCTATCTACAAAAAATGTAAAACATAGCAAGATTCAGGAAAACTTTCGATCCATACATCCTATTTTAAGATTAAGTACTAGCACTATTATTCGCTTTGATCCAACACTTATCATTACGGATAGTAATCGGGTTCCAGAGGATTATAGGAAGATGGGGCTGAGCTCAAAAAAGCACTCTCTACATTACAAACAAAGTAGCGGATATGTACATGCCATAGATATAAGGACTAACAATAGGAGCTTTGTAAGGAATTATTTAATAAGAGGATATTTTTGGATGATGGGATTCAATACTTTACAGCATAATGGTTCTGGTGAGCATTTGCATGTCTCTTTATCTAGTTCTGATAGACCTGGCGCTATTTGATCGTATTTTAATGATCTATACATTTATCAATAATGTATCGTTTAAAAGATTTAGGTTTAGTGATCAAATCATAAAATTCGTTTAAATACTTAATCATTCCTTTTCTGTCCTTTGCAGGTAGCATATCAAACTCATTGACCATCCTAAATAGGGTATCTTTGTTTTCTAGGAATAAAGGAATCTGTTGTTCAAAATGGTCTCTAATTTTGCAAGAGCCTAAAAAATATCGAGTCGTAATTTCTTTTAGGTCAATAGATTCCCTATGCGCAGCATATGGTGCATCTACAAGACCGCTATAATCAAAATCATAAGCAATCGGGATCACTTTATTTGACGTTCTAGTAACGATGTACCTTACATTATGGCTATTTGGCATTGCCCAATCTGTATTTCCAATCATGTATTCAAACAAGGATAGAAAAGCCCATTGTTTGATATCAACGGATTTAGATCTCATCACCTTAGGTTTTGTGCATCTGCCGTTAAAACGATTAGCCATTTCATCTTGATTTTCTATTAAAAATCCGATGGTTTCCACCATTTCTTGTTCTCCTTTACTATCTATCATTTTTACAGAAACAAGTTGGGTTTGAAAGCTAAAATCTGTTAAAGCCGCATATAACTGGTAGGTCAGATATTCCTTTAATACAAGTTTACTATAATAGGACCCTTTCTTACAGCCTATTACTAATTTTAAGTCATTAAAATTGGAATCTAATCCATTTTCATTTAACCATTCCTTTTTAAATTTTAATTTTAACGGTGGGTAGTAGCAAATTTTCTTTCGAATATTACCTCTTGTTCGAATCTTAGCATCATAGGTTTTTTGTTGTTGGTCAACAGTTACAAAATCCAAAGATACTGGCTGCCAATTTTCATCAAACTTCTTTTTGATTAATTGTTTGGTATCTGTTGTAATGATTAATTCTAAGATGGAGTCTCTTTGGAATTCTTTAAAAATGGTAGGAATCGTATCTGTTGGGAATGTTTGGGCAGGAAGGAAAGTTGAAAAAAATAAGGAAGAAACAAACAGTATAGAAAATCTATATTTACCTATTTGGTGTAGGGGGTTTATCATGGTTTTTGATTTTAAAGGGAGCATTAGAGTCGTGTAGGAACAAGCCAATTCTTAAATAACTTCAAGATAAAGATAAAAAAATTAGTAGAAAAAAAAACATAGAGAAAGTTTAGTAAATTTCTGGCCTTCTCTATGTTTCTTTAATCCTTTTATTCTTGACAAGGTCCACAAGTATCTCCAAGCGCCTGTCTAGGTATCCATTCCGTTAATTTAATTTTGATTGTTTTTCCTGTGGATTCTACGGTTTTACCAGTACAAATAAATACATAGCCATCTTGATCAGGATCTGGACAATTACAGCTAGAACTTACTAAATTAGGAATACAGCTATTCCAATCATCTTCATCATAATTAGAATGATTCTTTGGATAATTCGGATAATGATTATCTTGGTCTTTATCAATCACTACACAATTAGCATTTGTAATCATAGGATCACATGCACTCAATGGATTACTTCCTTGATTCCCCTCATCTAAATCACTAATTCCATCTCCATCCGTATCACTATTTTTATCGTACGCATCGATATCTGTTCCATCCGCTACCCCATCATTATCATCATCAAAGTCATCTATATTTAATAAGCCATCATTATCAAAATCACAAGGGTCTTGTTTAGGATCAATGAGACAAGATTGATAATCTGAATTATCTATAGCTCTCTTGGTGGACACCACAAAATTAGGGTGTTCAAATTCATTATCAGGATGGTTAAAAATCGTATTCCAAAGTAGCGCTGCTTTATCGTTGTTTGGACCTTGATATATGACGGTACCATCCATATTGAAGTCATTTAAGGTATATCCTTTGCTTATGAAATTAGTCAATTTATCTTCATTTCCAGGATCTAATAATATTTCTAAAAACATATAGAAAATATCGTTTCCTGGCCCTTGAAAGATTACATCTTCATCTCCATTTAAATCTCCTGACCATGCTGCTTTAATTGGGGTATTAATATCTCCAACGTCTACCGTAGGATCATTACCTCTGGATGGAGTATATTGATCTGTAAAATCAATGAACGGTATTTCAGTCGCACTAAATGTATAAGGGTAAAGCGAAATAATTGGCACATGATTTCTATGTTTTATCGCCACATAGTAATCACCTGGAGGAAGATTAAAGACAGGCATCACTACCTCTCCATGTTGATCCATGATATCTCCATCTTTTTGCAATAAGGCTGAGAAAGTGGATAGGACTAAATCTGAATTATCCACAGATCTTAATTCTATAAACACCCAATCAACAATAGCGTCATCTCCTGTAACAGCCATGAGGGCATCACTACAAGTTTCTCCACCACCGCCAACATGAGTGAAACCTCTAACATTTGAATAGGGCTCTTCTAATGGAACCAAATTTTTAGCTCTCAGGTCATCACGCATTTTACCAAG
Source organism: uncultured Saprospiraceae bacterium (assembly GCA_937973945.1). GTDB lineage: Bacteria > Bacteroidota > Bacteroidia > Chitinophagales > Saprospiraceae > JAFMDF01. Next base: position 8,080 of record CALJIY010000624.1, read on the forward strand.
TCCAGGTCCATCAATTTCAGCGCCTTGTAAAATCAATTTGGCTTGCATAGCCAAACCACTACAATTCACTACTTTGCTATAGCCGTTATTATTTCCACATTCGTCTTCCACATACCAAGTTCTTATTGTTTGAACGTTGGCACCATTAATCACCTCTCCTTCTTCATAAAATATAGTGACACTTGGATCGCAATTATCTATTGCGATAATATCTTTTCCTATTTCTAATCCTCCTATGTCACTTACGCAAAATTCTCCAGTTTCTAATTGGATACTTCCTTCAATGACTATAAAGGATAAATCTTCTACAGCATGCGTTCCATTTATATAGGCCCATTCTTCAACTCTAACTTCAAAACTATTTGGTTTAACATTTCTAATTCGGACAGTGGATGGATCGGCTCCTTCATAACCTAAACTTCCAATAACTACTACTGGATTATAATAGTGATGGGTGGTTTTTACTTCTTTCCATTGATGATCTACACTCACTGAACCAACTTCTCCCATAGGCAATCCACTTTGTTCTGTTAAACTTCCAATATTATCAATTGCTAAGTAGCCAACGCGTTCAAGACTATGCATAGTTTCTGAATCAAGAGATGCTTCTTCCTCCACCTTCAATTGGACAGAACCCGTACTTAACCCATTATACCTGACTGCGGCTGGTTCGTCATCTTGGAAGGTTTGAATGGCTCCAAAGAAAGCAGGCGTATTATTAAAAGAAGAAGAAAAATTAATGGTACTCCACAATTCATTTAAATCTGCCGTATTTGCATTTAATTCATAATCTGTTGTCTGAATCCCTGGTTCAATTGCTATCCAAGCTACTTTTTCTCGAGTATGATCTTTATTCTCATAAGCTTCTTCTTCTTGTAGTCTTAATTCGAATTGCGCCGTAGAAACTTGACGAACTCTTGTGGTCACGGGCGTTGCATCTTCTGTTGTTACTACTTGACTAAAAACTAGAGGTTTAACATCAAATTCAAATGGGAATGTAATGGTCTTCCAGTTTTTATTGACATTTTCCATGACACCAGCTACTAATTTTTGCCCGCCTGGTAATGTATAAATTCTATAAATAGCAGGTGCCGTAAAATCTTGAACTTCAATTTTTTGTGAGTCTCTTACTGCATTACCACATAAATCTTCTGCAATCCATGTCCGAGTCAACGTGTAGCGATATTGGGAACAGCCATCTTCTCCTTGGTTATCTTTTTCCTCTACATTAATTTTTACATTAGGGCAATTATCTGATGCAGATACTAAATCTGGAACTGGTAGTAACTCATCACAACTCACCGTAATATCTTCTGGTACATTTGACATACTTGGATCTGTATCATCAGAAAAATCTAAAGTAACTGTAGCTGTAGCACAACAAGTTCCTGTTAAATCACATATTTCGTAGTCGAACTGATCCATTCCGCAAGTCGGTGTATGCGGGATATATTCAAAAACACCACCAGCATCAATCGTTACATTCCCCCAAGTACCATCGTTTACAATACTAAAAAGAACAGTATCTCCTATTATGGTATCATTCCCAATTACTCCATTTCCAACAATAGTACCTGGACAATTGCTAGGGAAATGGTCATCTCCTAAGTTTAAGGAATACGGAGCATTTAGTTCCACAGGTCCATAATTAACAGGACATTCTGCTTCGCAATATTGAATCCATACATTGTATGTTCCTTCGGTAAGATTTGAAAAATCCGTTTCATCATTAGCTCCCCAAGTTACACCATCATCAATACTTATTTGAAAACAAGTACTAGTATCTTGTGTAATTTCAAAAGCTAATTCTCCATCGCTACCCCCACAACTTAAAGTACTAGATATATCAACTCTACTAATCTGTGGTAATGGTCGTACTTGTAAGATCATGGTATCCGTTACCGTATAATTGGTGGCAATACTTGTTAATACAACTTCTGGATAAACGGGTATTTCATTGGTTGGTACATCAAATTGAATAGTATGTGGTCCAGATCCACTTGCCATAGTATCAGCGTAAACGCCAAAATCCCAAGAATAGGTAAGTCCGATCTGTTGATTAATCACTTCAAAAGTGTAATCTGTTTTCTCACATTTCCATATTGGGTCTGATCCAACAATGCCAATTATAGGTGCATTAGATTGGCAAAGATCATCTGCATAATCTATTTTACCATCATTATTATTATCTATTCCATCATCACAATCTTCGGCGCAAGCTGCATCTGATAAAGGCCGGATAATAATCATTAATTCTCCTACTGGTCGACAATCTGGATCACTTGGTAAATTTTCTAATACTGCATAGATATAAACAGTATCTGGTTCGGTTCCACCATCGTGATAATAGTCTTGGATATTACTTAATCGTACCGTGTCACTAGCTCCAGTAATAGGAATAATATCGATAACATCACTGGCAGCGTAAGCAACTGAAGAGGAGGTTATTTTTGAATCAGAATGTATAAACCTAATGGAATTTGGCGCTACCTCATTGGTTGTAAAAGGTATATCTGCAAGAATTTCTCCATTACAAATAGTTCTTTCAGATACTACACTAGTAATATTCACACAAGGCACTAATTCTATTTCATCCTCTACTTTTATGGTCTTTGAACCATCTTTTATATAAGCAATATTTATCGCGCTATCTTGATCTATACTTGTAATAGGATCTAATACAACACTATAGTGAATTTTGATTGCCTCTCCAGGCAATACGGTATTAGTTAAAGTATGTCCAATCTCATCTAAGGGATAAGGCGAGTCTGCTCCAGATTGATCTACAATAGGAGTTGTCCCGCTACAAGTTTCCAAACTAGCCGAGTTCGGCACATAAGCTAAACCTACTGGCATTGTATCCAATACTAAAATATTGTTTAAAGCTTGATTCCCCACATTATTAATTAAAATAGAAAATTGTACCGTATCAACTCCACCTAATTTATCATCATTATTATTATCTGATAAGTAGCTATGTTCCTTAAATGCAGTGATGGCTAATCCACTAGATATAGTGTATCCAAAATCCATAGCTGGGGAAGCTGGACTTGCAATTAATGGGTCTTGTCCCCAGGCTGCAGCCAACAAGATCTCCTCATTATTCAAAACCCATACCCGCATGCCAGTTTGATTGCCATCTGGGTCATACACTCGTTTACTTTCTAATATATTTAAAGTTATTAAGGAATCATATCTAGTCCCAGAGGCATCTACTAAGGGCCCACCGTCTCCATCAAAATCAACAGCGACTTGTACCGTTCCTGCACCACTACTACCTGTTGGATGATTAGCAGTCAACCATACGGGAGAGGAATTTTCCCCTACATTATCCCCTAAATTAGTAGAAGACCTACAAAAAGTAGCAAATGGATCATCTCCATCTGCGAATAGTACGGAAACAACTTGATTGTATAATCGATCTTCTGGAATTAAGGCAAAGCCCCAATCATGAGAACTATTTCTACTACCGTTTGCATCTATAGTTGCCACCGCATAGAAATCGCCATCGTTCGAATAAATATGCGCTCCTGATGATTCAGGTATTACAATATATTGGCTTGATTTAGCAGGCAAGCTAAATGCAGGCTGGGCAACATTTCCTTCTGTAGTCCAATTAATATTTATACTGCTGGTATTAGGATTATAAAGGTGAACAAAGGTGTGGGATATATCATCCAAGTAACCTAAAGAAGTTCCTACTGGACAAATATAGCTAGTGCTCCATTGTTCTAATGGATGTAAATTAAACCATCTTAATTCATAGGTAGCCCCGTAATCACCTGTAAATGCATTTACTTGTATGGGGTCACTAGCTACTATGGAAGCGCCTTGTAGCAGCGAAACGCCTATTTCAGAAGAGCTTGCATCAGGAGTACCATTTACTAAATAACTTTCGCCAGCGGATAGTACGCTAGTATAGTCTACTGTACCATTTGCGTCATAATCAATTTCTATGACTGTATTTTCCTTTTGAGCCATAATGGAAAGACCAACATAGTCAAATAGATCATTTACATTATGATCTGGTCCGAAAGGCAATTCATAAGTAGTACCCCATTCTTGTGTAGCGTATACTTCTACTCCCCCTGCAAATAATGGTACGCTTTCTTTGGTGTCTTTATCTGATGGATACATCAATCGAGCCATCGTCAAACCACCAGTACTTAAAATTTTGTCTCTACCTCCATAGTAGGTACCAGCAGCAGCTAAAGATTCCACCTCATCAGATAAGGAAATACTTTGACCCCTTAGTAAGATATCATTCGAAGTACCTGGTGCAATACCATTGCTCAGATCTCCGTCACCCCATATTTCTGTGGAAGCTTGGGTTTTAACAAATGGGTCCGTTTCATAGCCATCTTCATAATGATCATAAAATATGATCGTCCCATTTTGCACAGTACCCATTGTGATGAAATTCTTAATAGGGTCCCCTACCCGATTGGGAGTAATAGATTGGAAAATAGTATAGCCCTCTTGCTCTGTAATTGGAATAAAATAACACGCTGCAGTTTTCAATGGTATAGGAAAACAATCAGGATTAGTATTTAAACAATTAGCATTTTCTATAAAACTGTAAGTACAAGCTCCATCCGTATTATCAGTAATGCTTATGCTTACAGGACTGGTATGACCGCTATAAGAAAATGTAAAAGGCGTTCCATAAGTACCTGTTGAAGTACCAATAATGCTTCCACTATTAACAGAAACTGTATAACTAGCTGCAGGCTCAGAAGCGATTGGATCAATTGTTATGAACACTTCTCCTGTATTATCATCACATATTACCTCTTTGATTTGAGGGTCTAGAATAACACAGTCTGTTGAACAGGTTCCAAGACCTTCTGTACACGCAACATAGCTACCATAAGTAGAACTAACACAACCACATCCAGGGACTAGCTGGTTTATTACTGCATCAAAAACTGGAAAATCATATACACAGACTGGTAAAGTAGACATATCAATCGTGTGACAAGTTGTTCCACTACCATCATCTAATAAGCTACTTAAATAGTATTTTCCTTCTTGTGTTCTCGAGTCTTGTATATCGGGATCACCAGTAAATAAATCGACGGTAGCATTCGGAATGGTACTAATACATATGTCCATAAATTTCCCTGAAAAAACGACACTTTCAATTTTTGGTGCATTACCATAAGAGGCAGATGATCCTCGGATTCCCGATGATACATTTCCCCAAGTTTGATTTCTACTAAGACAAGTATTTCCAGAACCAGGAGAATAAATACGCAAACCGTTTTGGTTAAAGGCAACATTATTATCTTGTACGAAAACATCTTGTCCAGATAATTCTGC
>CALJIY010000625.1 GCA_937973945.1 uncultured Saprospiraceae bacterium
GGTATTCCAGTATGGGATGGTAAGTTTGAAGGCAAGAGCTTAGCGCAGGGGGTGTATGTCTATATTGTCTCTGTTACCTTTGTGGATAATACGACATTGTTGTATCGAGGGGATGTTACTTTGTTGCGGTAAATTACAATGGCAATCGACTGAAAAATGCGCTACTATCTGATGGATGGTGGCGCATTTTTTTTTGTGGAAGGTGTGGGGGATTATGATCGTTTATCTAATAGTAATTGTTGAAAATCCACCCCCTGACCCCTTTTTTGCTTTTCCCTTTTTGTCCCCAACAAAAGCACACCCAGAGCGGGGGAAATCGCTCGCTTTTGGTAGCTTACAAAACTAGAGCTTAAGAGCTATGCCACCAGCAAGCAGAAGGGGGTAGATGTACCGCATGCTCCAATCGCTAATCCTATCTAAATAACTAACCTAAAAAAAATGCGCCACAATCAATAAAGATTGCAGCGCATTTTTTATATAAAAGTCAGAGACTATTCAATCAACTGTGTTAAAAATAAAACAACAGTTTCATGCAAATCTAGTTGTCAAAATCATGTGAGCCTTGACTCTTGATCTTGACACTTGGGCTTGAATTTTCTCTCTTTTTACTTACCAAAAAGGCTACCTAAACCATCCTTCAAAGCATCTGTTGCTTTGTCTTTTAGGTTATCAACCAAACCACCGTCGCCTTCACCTTCTGCTGCGTCATCCGCACCACCAGTAACAGCGTCTACAACATTGCCTAAGATACCGCCAGCACCACCAGCTGCATCGCCTGCACCACCTTTAACAGCGTCTACAACACCGCCCAAGATACCGCCTGCACCTGCTGCTGCATCGCCTGCACCACCTGTAACAGCACCCACGATACTACCTAAAGCACCAGTTGCTCCTGCACCCGCACCAGTTACAGCACCCATAGCTGCTCCAAGCGCACCACCTGCACCACCAGTTAAGCCACCTAAAAGGCCACCAGCGTCACCACCTAGTACATTCATCAAGCCACTTGCATCCATTTCCCCTGCATCGTTAGAAGCAGCACCTTTAATTTTGTTTAAAATCATAGGTAAAGCTAATGCAGATACGGCAGAACCTCCACCAATACCTAACGCACCTAACTTACCCGTAAAAATACCTGCGATTTTCTGGAAGATAGAGCTTTGCTGCATATCACCACCAGAAAACATACCCATAATATCAGATACATTACCATCAGATACTGCACCCATTAAGCCTTCTTTAATACTCTCTCCTGCGACAGGAACTGCTTGCTCTGCTTGTCCCATGTCTAAACCTGCTTTTTCGGCAAGTGTACTTGCAACTTGTCCCTTAATTCCGTCTAATAAACTGTCTAACATAATTGCTGTTTTAGTTTAAAATTAAAAAAATATATACTTACTATTAAGTAGGACGTAATAATCCTAAAGGGAGGTACATTTGTAGGACAGAATTAATGCCAATTCTACTTTGTAAGGAAAGAAGGTGCTTATAACTCATCGCCGAGCGGCAAAAAATGTTTTTAACAAGGCACTACATTCTGCTTCTAATGGACCTTGTAAGACGGTGGTTTTAGGATGCAATAATTCTCGACCATATCTAAAAAAGCCTCTCTTTTCATCACTAGCTCCAAAAACGAGTTTCCCTAATTGTGCCCAATAGAGCGCGCCCGCACACATAATACAAGGCTCCAAGGTAACATACATGGTACAGTCTGATAAATATTTAGTTCCTAAATATTCGGAAGCGGCTGTAATGGCAACAATTTCCGCATGGGCCGTTACATCGTTTAACAGCTCTGTTTGATTATGCGCTTTGGCAATGATTTGATTATCGCTAACAATGATAGCGCCTACAGGTACTTCCCCTTCCTCAAAAGCTTTCTCTGCTTCTTTATAGGCCTGCTTCATAAAATATTCTTCGGTAAACATAGTTTGGTTGTTGTAAGGCGAATTGCTAATCCGCAAAAAGAGGAAATCCGTCAAAAGAAGAACGAATTGCTAATCCACAAAAAGAGGAACGGATTAACAATCCGCATTACTTTCGCCTCAAAGTAAGCGAAAAAATAATTTTATTTGAAAATTATTTAAAAATCCCTGTACGATTTTTCAAAATAATATACTTTTGCGCATGGAAGTACTAAAAACACCAACCGAAAAATTTCTAGGAGAAGCATTGACCTTTGATGATGTTTTACTAGTCCCTGCCTACTCTCAAGTTTTACCAAGAGAAGTTAATATAAGCACGCAACTCACAAAGCAAATTCGTTTGAATATACCCGTCGTATCCGCAGCAATGGATACGGTCACAGATAAGAAATTAGCGATTGCCTTAGCTCGACAAGGAGGTATTGGAATTATTCATAAGAATATGACCATTGCCCAACAAGCAGAGCAGGTGCGTAGTGTAAAGCGATCTGAAAGTGGGATGATCATAGACCCTGTTACTTTGACAAAAGGTGCAACAGTCGGCGAAGCTCAAGCTTTGATGCGTAGACATAGCATTGGCGGTATCCCTATTATTGACGAAAATAGTAAACTAATAGGCATTCTAACCAACAGAGATCTTCGCTTTGAAGTTGATTATAATCTTTCTGTTTTGGATTTGATGACGACCAAGAATTTAGTCACCACGCCTGCTGGGACGACCTTGGAGCAAGCCAAACAAATTCTACAAAAAAATAAAATCGAAAAACTGCCCGTAGTTGATGATAGTAATACCTTAGTAGGTTTAATTACTTACAAGGATATTATGAAGGTACAGGACTATCCAAACTCTTGTAAGGATTCCTACGGTCGATTGGTCGTGGGCGCAGCGGTCGGCGTAACGAATGATATGATAGAACGACTCCAAGCCTTGGTGGACGTAAGTGTGGATGTAGTCTGTATAGATACCGCGCATGGTCATTCTCAAGGCGTATTGGATGCGGTCAAAAAAGCTAAAAGTCATTTCCCTGATTTGCAAGTAATTGGCGGCAACGTGGCTACTGGCGAAGGCGCCATGGCATTGGTCAAGGCAGGTGCAGATGGCGTAAAAGTAGGCGTAGGACCAGGTAGTATTTGTACGACTCGAATTGTTGCAGGCGTTGGGGTGCCTCAATTATCAGCTATTTATCAAGCGGCCTCTGCGATCAAAGGAACAGGCGTTCCCGTTATAGGAGATGGTGGGATTCGATATACTGGAGATATTGTGAAAGCCATTGCCGCTGGCGCAAGTACCATTATGGCTGGCTCTTTATTTGCTGGCGTAGATGAAGCACCAGGGGAGACGGTGATCTATGAAGGCAGAAAATTCAAGATCTATCGAGGCATGGGTTCGCTAGGCGCAATGCAAAAAGGCTCTAAAGATCGATATTTCCAAGATGTAGAAGATGATATTAAAAAACTAGTACCAGAAGGTATCGAAGGTAGAATTCCTTACAAAGGAACACTAGCTGAGGTTATGGTTCAATATGTTGGAGGCTTACGGGCAGGAATGGGCTACTGCGGTTCGAATACGATTGATGAACTACAAAATGCTCGTTTTGTTAAAATTACCAATGCAGGCTACCGAGAGAGTCATCCACATAATATTACAATTACGAAAGAAGCACCTAATTATAGTCGTAGGTAGTTTTAAAGAATAGAGAAGCGAGAGCAGAGAATAGAGACAGATTACGTTTAAACCTGCCTGCCAAGGCACGCAGGCAGGAGTTGACGAAATGTCATTGTTCATTGAATGAAATACGTCTCTACTCTCTCTTCTCTGCTCTCTGTTCTAAAAATTTCCAGTAGTGCAATAATTCATTACATTTTTCCTATATTGTGCTCAACTAAATATCAAAAAAATATGTCAAAACCACTTCATATTCCGACCATGGCCATGATGGCATCAGAAGGCAAAGAACCAGATATTTTATTCTGGGTAGGCTGTGCAGGTAGCTTTGATGCAAGAGCACAAAAAGTAACAGTTGCTTTTTGCAAGATTCTAAATGAAGTAGGCATTAACTTCGCCATTCTAGGAAACGAGGAAAGTTGTACGGGCGATCCTGCTAGACGAGCAGGTAATGAATTTATTTTCCAGATGGCGGCTTTACAAAATATCGAGACCTTAAACATGTATAAGGTCAAAAAGATTGTAACGGCATGCCCGCATTGTTTTAATACCTTAAAAAATGACTACCCTGCATTGGGTGGTAATTATGAGGTGACCCACCACTCTCAATATTTGCAAGAGTTAATTGACTCGGGTAAAATAAAGATGAAAGAAGGGGGTGCATTCGCAGGTAAGAAAATCACCTATCATGATTCTTGCTATGTAGGCCGAGTGAATGGCGTATACGAAGCGCCTAGAAAAGTACTTGAAGCATTGGATAATGATTTAGTAGAGATGAAGCGTTGCAAAACGAACGGTCTCTGCTGTGGCGCAGGCGGCGCTCAAATGTTTAAAGAAGATGAACCAGGTGATAAGCGAATCAATATGGAACGTGCGGAAGAGGCTTTAGATACCGGCGCTTCTATCATCGCTGCGAATTGTCCGTTCTGTATCACAATGATGCAAGATGGGGTCAAAGCAAAAGATAAGCAAGAGGATGTAATGGTCTATGATTTAGCAGAATTGATTGTGAATAATCAAGGGTTGTAGAGGTCGGGAGTTTTTTAAGAACACAGAGGCACAGAGGCACGGAGCATAATTTTTACTCTGTCCTTCCATGTTCTTAAAACATAATATAGGACTAGTCAATAAACTGTATCAAAAGTAAAACAGTTGTGTATTCGGTCAAAGTGCAAGGGTGGAAAGACAGCGGAGAATTTAGATTCTCCGCTGTCTTCGCTCTAAATTTATCAGTACTTTTTGAATTTTATCTTGACACTTGATCTTGAACTTTCTCCATAAAAAAAACTCCGTGTCTCCGTGTTCTAAATTTTCATACCTCTGTAACTCTCAATATGACAAACTACACCACCCTACCCGATACCTCCAGAGTCTGGATTTACCAAGCCCAAGCCCCACTCTCTCCAAAAATCACCGAAGAAATACAAGCTCATCTGACTAAATTTGCCACCGCATGGGTGAGTCATAATAACCAGCTCCATGCATTTGCAAAAGTTTTCCATAACCAGTTTTTGGTCTTAATGGTCGACGAAAGTCAAGCAGGTGCTAGTGGTTGTTCCATTGATAAATCTGTTCATTTTATGCAACAGTTGGAACAACATTATCAGATTGTTTTGTTTGATCGAATGACGTTCACTTATAAAGATGGAGATACAATTCGCTCTGTTCCTAAAAACGAATTTGCCGCATTATACAAAGCAGGCACCATCACGGATGAAACCCTGGTTTTTGATAATCTAGTTAAGACCAAAAAAGATTTTGATAGCCAATGGGTCAAGCCCTTAGCAAGTAGTTGGCATAAGCGGATGGTGGGATAGATTTTTTGAGACCGCTACGCTGTCGGAGGTCAGATCGCTGCGCTGTCAGATTGCCTACGGCGGTCAGACGTATAATGTTGACTACGCTGGTGCAAGGTTGCAAACCTCGACAATCTGCGAATTTAATTTGCAAACAACAAAATTTGCTTGCCTTTTAAACGAAAGCTATCTCCATTCTTAATTTTAAATTCTCAATTCTTTTCTTACCTTCGATAAATCAATCCATTAAAAAGTCTAAGAAATAGTACAATAATTAAATGTACCATTCCTAATTAAAATTCCTAATAATGAAAAAATTATTCTTTTCTACACTATGTCTAGTGCTGGCCTTTACTGCCTGTCAAACAGTAGAGGACACGATAGAAACTACCGTGCAAGAAGTCAAAGAGACCGTAACAACGACACCTAGTAAATTTACCTACCCGACTACAAAGAAAATTGACCATACCGATACTTATTTCGAGACAACTGTCGAAGATCCTTATCGTTGGTTAGAAGATGATCGTTCGGAAGAAACCGGCGAATGGGTGAAAGCACAAAATGCGGTTACTTTTGGCTACTTGGATAAAATCGCCTTTCGAGCGCCTTTGAAAAAAAGAATAGAGCAATTGGTAGATTATGAAAAAATATCTGCCCCTTTTAAAGAAGGTGCTTATGAATATTTTTATAGAAATGATGGTTTACAAAACCATAGTGTGGTCTATAGAACCAAAATTGGCGAGGCGAATGCAACCGAAGAAGTTTTTCTAAATCCTAATGATTTTTCTGCCGATGCAACGACGGCGTTGCGTGGCATTTTCTTTACAGAAGATGGAACCCTGTCTGCCCATATGATTACAGAAGGAGGCTCTGATTGGCGAAAAATTATCATTATGGATGTAGCGTCTAAGAAGGTATTGGAAGATACTTTAGTAGATGTGAAGTTTAGTGGTATTTCTTGGAAAGGGAATGAAGGCTTTTACTATAGCAGCTATGATAATCCAGAAAAGTCGGCAGGCAGTGAGTTGTCTGCAAAGACGCAATACCATAAGTTATTTTATCATCAATTAGGAACTAGTCAAAAAGACGATGTATTAGTATTCGGAGGAGAAAAGCAACCCAATAGATATATCTGGGGATATGTAACGGAAGATCAGCATTACCTAGTCGTTAGTGCTGCACAGAATACAAGTGGCAATCGTTTATATATCAAAGATTTAAAATCCAACAATAGTGCTTTCGTTTTGGTGCAAGAAGATTATTTAAAGACATGTTCTTATGTGGAAAACAAAGGAGAAGAATTTTATTTATATACCAACATTGACGCCCCAAATTATCGCTTAGTCCGCACCAACCTTAATCTACCTTCTCCTCTTAATTGGAAAGACGTGATTGCAGAAACAGATCAAGTGCTAGATGTAGGAACAGGTGGCGGAAAAATATTTGCTAATTACTTAGTAGATGCCAAAACAGCGATCAAGCAATATGATCTGGAGGGCAATTTAGAACGAGATATTGAATTACCTGGCATTGGTACTGCTTATGGATTTGGCGCTAAGAAAGAAGATAAAGATTTATACTACACCTTTACCTCTTTTACTAATCCTTCTACAATTTACAAATATGATATTGCTAGTGGCACCTCTAGTTTATATAGACAATCCAAAGTACAGTTTGATCCAGCAAACTACGAAACAAAACAAGTATTCTATACTAGTAAGGATGGGACGAAAGTACCTATGTTTATCGTGCATAAGAAAGGCTTAGAATTAAACGGTAAAAATCCAACCTACCTATATGCCTATGGTGGATTCAATATAAGTTTACGACCTTCCTTTAGTGCTTCTAGAATTGTATGGTTAGAAAACGGCGGTATTTATGCACAACCCAATATTAGAGGTGGTGGGGAATACGGAGAAGCATGGCACTTAGCAGGCACTAAAATGCAAAAGCAAAATGTCTTTGATGACTTCATCGCTGCGGGCGAATATTTAATAAAGGAAGGCTATACCTCTAGCGATTACTTAGCGATTGCTGGTGGTTCTAATGGTGGTTTATTAGTCGGCGCTACGATGACGCAACGACCTAAACTAGCGAAGGTCGCTTTCCCTGCGGTAGGTGTTTTAGATATGCTCCGTTATCATACCTTTACGGCTGGCGCGGGTTGGGCCGCAGATTATGGTACCGCTGAAGAATCTCCTGAGATGTTCCAATATCTAAAAAACTATTCTCCAGTTCATGCTTTACAACCCAATACGGACTACCCTGCTACGATGGTCACCACCGCAGATCATGATGACCGAGTCGTGCCGGCACATTCTTTTAAATTTGCGGCTAGATTACAAGAATGTCATTCTGGAAATAATCCCGTGATGATTCGGGTTCAAACGAATGCAGGACATGGTTCTGTTTCCATGACGCAACGAATTGCCCTCATTGCTGATCAATATGCTTTTGCTTGGGATAATATGGGCGTAACGCCTCAATTGGAGATGGCTATTGAGAAGAATTGATGAGGAATGGTAAATGGTAAATGGTAAATCCCGTGATTCACCATTTACCATTTACCATTATTCTCACCGATCCACCCAGCCCTTAAACTCCTTCACTCGCTCTCGACTAACAATCGCCTCCACTTTACTAACAGGTTGTGTTTGCAAGATCAAACGATTATTGAAATAGGGTTGAATCTTTCGGACAGAATCAATATGTACAATTTGTTTTCGGCTAATGCGGAAGAAGCAATTGGGGTCTAACTCTGGGGCTAGTGCATCTAATGTTGTATTAATCAAATGTCGTTTATTAAAAATATCCATCGCAAAGGTGAGCCCTTCCTCAGAATACAAATAGGCCACTTCCTTTAAGGATAAATAAAATAAATCCTTTCCTTGCTTTATTAAAAACCGTTGTCGATAAGTTGTCTTTTGTTGGAAATTTTCTAACACTGACAAGAGGCTATCGGAATCAAAACTAGTGGTCGCTTGATGGATAGATTTAAACTTATCTATCGCTTGTTGTAATTCTTCTCCATCTACAGGTTTCAATAAATAATCGACACTATTGGTCTTAAATGCCTGCAAGGTATATTGATCGAAGGCAGTCGTGAATATAACAGGGGCAGGTACTTTTACTTTTTTAAAAATATCGAAACTCAATCCATCCGCTAACTGAATATCCATAAAAATCAAATCTGGCGCTGCATGATTATTAAACCAATCTACCGCATCAGAGACACTATCAATGCTGTCCAATATTTCAGCTTCAGGAATGACTTCTTTTATCAAGCCTGATAAATATTTTACAGCGTGGTATTCATCTTCTATGATTAATAGTTTCATGATTTTATTTCTTTTAGTTTATTCCCTTTTTCAGATCTTTGATTTGTCGATACTTAGATATGCCAAATCTTAAAGATTTGGCATATCTAGACCATTCGGAATGTGACCTACTATTTTCACATGTCGTACCTACGGCACGAATACTTATTTTTCAACTAAACCGTCACTTCCACAGCAGTTGATGTAATCAATGGAATATGTACCATAAAATGAGCAGACGTTTCCTCTATTTGCACGGTTTCTTTCGTAAAATATTGATACCGTGTTTTAATATTTTCTAAGCCTACTTTTGTAGAATGCATCACCTGTTCTTTTCGTTGTAAATTGTTTTGAACAATTAACTTATCGCCTGCTACAAAGACCTTAATCTTCAATGGTTTCTTCCTAGAAGCAATGTTGTGCTTGATGGCATTTTCAAATAAAATCTGTAAACTTAAAGGTATTATTTGATGAGATAAATAGCTTTCAGGAATATCAAAAGCTACGTCTAAATTTTCCTTAAATCGTTCCTTTTGTAAAAAGACATACGAATAAATAAAATCCAATTCCTTTTGTAGCGGTACTAATTCATCTTCTCGATTTTCTAATACATAGCGATAGACCTTCGATAACTTCCGTAAAAAAGAAACGGCTATTTTTTGATCTTCCATCACTAAATTCATTAGCGTATTCATGCTATTGAATAAAAAATGTGGATTCACTTGATTCCGAAGACTTTCTAATTCTGAATGAATTTGCGCTTGCTTTGCGGCTTCTTTTTCTAAAATAGAACGTCTTAATTGGTCATAAAAATAGATCGCTTCATAGGTCAACATGACAAAAAAGCAAGTAAAATAGGTCGCCAAGAGTGGATGATGTGCCTCTGCCATTTCACTACACGTCAATGACGTAAAAACATCACAAATAACCTGTTGAAATAATATATGGTGTACCAAATTGCCAATCACTAAGCCCAAGACTAACACAAACACTACTTGAATCATGATCCGCATAGAGGTCTGCTCAAATTGGTCGTATTTTTTTCTTAAGCGTATCATTAAATAGCGTAAGAAAAACCAATAGAACGGAACATGAATCGTTGATTCCAGCCAATGAAATTTAAACATCTCCCAAGAATCTATCCAACCCCTAAAAAATAGGACCGGCATTAGGAATCCAACGACTGGAATGCCAATCAACACAAACCACCTATCATCAAATCCTAAATATTTCCACCTATCTTCTCTTGTTTCCATATATTTTTTTACGTCCGTGATTTCGGCCATGGATTTCATCCATGGCTATTCATGTTAAACTACTCCGTAGTTTCTTTTTATTCCTTCTTTTTTCACACCCAACTAAATAACGAAAAGCCATTTGCTGTACGCCAATAGAAAAATAATAATATTCCTAAATATAATAATCCACTTCCCCATGTTATTTTATTAATAAGGGATGCTTTTAATGGAAGGCTTTGCAAAGAATAAACCAATAAAGGTAAAATCTGCCACCCGTGCATTCCTAAAAAATGAATGGCCCGCCAATCGCCACCCTCCGTACTCCAATGGGTGATCGGAATACCTGGACCTCCATCCTCCACACCTACCGCATGCCCTTTCGCACTAATCATCACCATACCGACGTACATAGAAATAAGCATGGCTATACTCGCTAATTGTATAGCGGTCTGCATCGCTTTTGAGGTATTAAATTTTCGTATAAAGGAAGCTATTGCAACCCAAACAACGACAATGGTATTGATAAATATTAACAAGCCCATCGCACCAAATATAATACCATCTAATAAAGAGGATTCATTGAAATGGGAAGGTACGCCTCTGGCTGCTTGTACCATCACTAATGGAATTTCCAACACCAATGGCCATCCAGAAAATCGGCTTAACCATTTTTTCGTACTTGCTTTAAAAGGCGCTATATCGAGTAGCCAAGCTAAAGTTATACAAAAAATTGGAATGGACATACCAAATTTGATTGGCTTCAACCAAACGTTTTCTCCTAGTAAAATTCGATCATCTATACCTAAGCCTATTAGAGAGATTCCAAGCATAATGAGTGTGCCAATCGTCGCCCAGTATAGTGGCTTATTTTGTTGGAGAATTTGGAATAAGTAACTCATAAATATATTATAGAAAAAACAACTGGAATTCTAAAACTGAATCCGATACATAAAATCTGGGAAAAAGCCTAGTTGATAAGCCGTATTCACTTCATTTGTCTGTCGGTTATATTGTCGAGCAAAAACATTATCCTTATTCGTAATGTTTTGAATATCCATAAAAAAGTGGTGCGACAATTGGCGTTTCGCACTGTTGATCTTAAAACCAATTTTTACATCCCATCGGAAATAAGGATCATAGCGTTCACTAAAGGCCAATTCTTCTTGAAAAATTTCTGATTGCGCCATATTCGAAGCCACCAAATCTATGGGCGTATAGTAACGTCCTCCTGCTGTTGTTAATTTAGTATCAAAAGTTAAGGCATATCTATTAGCCGATCCTAGTTTAAATTCTTTACCCGCCAAGACATTGAGTACATAGCCATTATTAAATGCGGTATTTCTTTCTATACCATCATTCCCTTTATATTTTGAATCAAAAATACTAGTGGTTAATAAACCATAAAACCCTTTACTGAAAAATTTCTCAATGGTTAATTCTACACCTGTATTATATCCTGTGCCTGTATTCTGTAAGTTAACCACATCTGTAGGAAATCCAAAATCAGCGCCTATATTTAAAATAGAAAAACTACTAGAAAAGCGTTCTACTGGCACTTGACTGATTGCTTGGTAATAGGTCTCTACTTTTCCTCTCCAACTAGCCCCTAATTTCACATCATAACCAATTACAAAATGATGACTACGGGTAAAATCTAAATCTTTGTTAGTAGTGGCAAAAGTGCCTGGACTAGTTTCTTCTTGTAATAATTGAATTGGAATGGGCTGGGTTTGATGATGCAATCCATATCCTATATTCAAGGTTTGAGTAGGGCTTAAATGATAATTAACAGCGGCCCTTGGCTCTACAACAAATTCCTTATTTAGATTGTAATATTGCGCATGTAATCCCATATTAATCGTCCACTGATCAGAAGGCTTATATTGACTTTGGACATAGGTTTGCACTAAATTAGCTGCGCCATCAAATGCAAAAACAGGATCAAAATCAGCAATGCCATCTCCATCTCTATCAGGACGTTGCTCCCTAGTATTTGCCCCAATATCATTCTGGAAATTTTCGATCAACAGTCCTGCTCTTGCCGTCCATTGGGCATTAAATTTTCGATTAACAAAAGTGGAAAACGATAATCGATTTTCTACATTATCTGTTTCAAAATATTTGATCCGTTGCTCACTATCTGTATCCATATTAAAGAAACGATATTCGTCAAACTTATTTTGAGAAGTCGTATATCCTAATACCGTTCGTATATAAGTCCGTTGATCTACGATTAGATTATGCTTCACACCTACAACGCCAAATAAAGAAGTCGCATAAGCATCTTCATCTGCTGCTGCAAACAAATCGCCTTCGACAATATCATCATGTAAAAAATCTATATCACTACTGCCTCCGATTCCAAACAAGGTAATATTCCCAAATTTGCTTTTCCCTAAGTCTACTTTAAAAGCTAAATCTCTATAATTCGGTACGGCATTCGTCCCTATATCTATACCCGCAGCAGTAGCTATTCCAACAAAAGAATAGCGCGCCGCCACTAAATACGAACCATTATTATTTTTATGAAGTGGGCCTTCTACCATCGCCTCTAGACCACTAACGGCTCCCATCTGAAAGGTATATTCTGATTGGTCTCGATTCCCACTTCTAAAGCCCAAATCAAAAACGCCTCCTAAAGCATTGCCATATTCCGCGGGAAATGCCGAAGTTAAAAAATCAGAATTCTTTAATAGATTAGGATTGAGTGCACTCACAGGACCACCTGTAGTTCCTAATGTAGAAAAGTGATTGGGATTAGGAATCGGAATGCCTTCCAACCGCCATAAAACACCTGTTGGCGAATTGCCCCGAATCACGATGTCATTCCGACTATCATCCGGTGTACTAACACCAGCGAAATTAGCTGCTAATCGACCGACATCGCTTCGACCACCCGAGTAACGATTGACTTCTTCTAAAGAAAAAGTTCTAGCACTAATAGTCGCTAATTCATTTTGGGTTTTATCTTTTGCCACGCCTGCGGTCACTACAACCTCGTTTAGTTTTTCTATGGATTCTTCTAAGGCAATATCTAGCACCACTTCTTTTCCAGCCGTCACCTCAATGTTAGGGAGTGTCAAGCCATTATAACCTAAATAGCCTACTTGAAAAGTATGCCGACCTACAGGGATTTCAGGTAGCACAAAATAGCCATCTATATCCGTTATCGTACCTATGTTTTGGCTAGCATCTACTAGCTGAATAGTAGCTCCGATCAAAGGCATTTCCGATTGTTGGTCGATGATCGTTCCTTTTACTCTTTGCGTATTTTGAGCTTGTCCGATACCCAGACTTACTAAAATAATTACTAAGATAATTGCTGATTTTCTCATCGTTGGGTGTTTTAGTAACGATGAAATAATAAATCCGTGAAGTTGGACGAGGTTATTGTTTTATCGTTACTTAGTTAATGATTATCCCAAAGATGAGTAGAAATGGAGGAGTTTGGAATGAAATAAAAGTGAACTAGCAAAAAAGAGAGATGAATTGTATACTTTAGAGTACGAGGGTCGAGCCATAGCTTGATGTTGGCTGCTAATAAGTAGGAAGATGTGTATTTTTGCCTTGCTTTTTTTCGGGCATGACCAATTTGGTCATGCCCGAAAACACCTTACCCTATTGCGCCAAACGCGCCGCAATGGCTTCTTTAAATAAAGCCTCATGCAAAGCCACCAAAGCTTCTTTTTTATTAGTGGTATCTAATAAGATAGAGATATTACTTTTACTGCCTCCTCCAGAAATCATCCGCAAGGGTAAATGTCGGATAGGATCCAAGACCTGTACAGCAGCACCTGCTTGTTGCTGATTAAATTGTCCTACAATACAAATGATCGTTTGATCCGTATCTACTTCTACAGATCCAAAGCTGATTAATTCATTTAGAATAGCATCCAAATTCGTATTATCATCAATCGTCAAAGACACCGCTACTTCAGAAGTAGTAATCATATCAATCGGTGTTTTATAATTTTCAAACACTTCAAATACTCTCTTTAAGAATCCATAAGCATTTAACATTCTAGTAGAAATAATTCTGATCGCGGTAATATTATCCTTAGCCGCAATAGCCTTGGCAATACCAACAGAATTGGATGTATTTCTTGAGATAATCGTACCCTTCGCCTTTGGGGCCATCGTGTTCAGCAACTTCACAGGCACACCTGATTTTTGCGCTGGCAATACACAAGAAGGATGTAATATTTTGGCGCCAAAATAAGCCAACTCTGCAGCTTCCGCAAAAGATAGCTCATGAATGGGAAAGGTATTCTCTACTATTCTTGGATCATTATTATGGACCCCATCTATATCTGTCCAAATTTGAATTTCATCTGCACTAGCTGCAGCCCCTAGTAAGGTGGCCGTATAATCGCTTCCCCCTCTTCTCAAATTATCAACCGCCCCTCGTTCATTCTTACAGATATAGCCTTGCGTGACATATAGATTTGCAGATCCCGCTTGTTTTAAGGTTTGTTGCACGGCTTTCGTGATATAGTCTAAGTCTGGTTCCCCTTCTTGCGTGCGCATAAATTCTAAGGCAGGAATCAATACTGCATCCATTCCAATTTCTAAGGCATATAGCACAAACAAATTAGTGGAAATTAATTCTCCCTGTGCTAAGATCATTTTCTCATCATCACTATCAAAAGTGATGGGATCAAAAGAACGCAAAAAATCGAACTTCTCTTCAATCAATTTTTGTCCTTTAACCAAAGCCGTCTGTGTAGCATATAAGGCCTTAATAAAAGGATAATAACTAGCCTCTAATTGATTAATCAATAGATGAGCTGCGCCAATTCCTTCTTTTTTGTACGCTTCATTAATTCCAACCAAACTATTCGTTGTGCCTGATACAGCAGAAAGGACTACAATTTTTTGTACCCCATCATCAATCAATTCTGCAACTTGGTGCATTCTTTCTGGCTTCCCTACGGAAGTACCTCCAAACTTTAATACTCGCATTACTATTTTTTTTCTTTTTGGGTAGTAATAA
>CALJIY010000626.1 GCA_937973945.1 uncultured Saprospiraceae bacterium
AAGCAGAAAGTACTAGAAAAAAGGAAAAGAGCAGATAGATTGAATAACGCATATTTCTTTTAGATTGAATGGTGCACGACAAATAGCCCTGCTAAGTAACTCAATAATTTGATATTTTTACATAGAAGTTGTTTAAAAATATATTTCTGCATTCTTAAACAACTTCCTATAGAGACTTGATATCAGATTTACCAGCATAAGTAAGGAATCATAATGCTCATGCTGTGATGTATAAGACCACTCTTTTAGACATCTTTCCACTACCTATTTTTGAAATTGCTTCGTTTCAAGCAAATGAGTATAGTTATTATAGGCTTTTTCAAAGAATTACTTAATGCATAGTGTATTAAGGCGGTTTGCATAGAAATTTATCCATCAACGAGAGGTTGTCGAATGAAGCCGTATCTAAAATGACACTAATCACCCAGCAATATTTTGTTATGAATAGAAAATATACCCTTTATTTTTTTATATGTATTGTTTGCTGTTTGTTAAGTCAATTTATAGTTGCGCAAACAACTATAAATAACGGAGCTTGCGATACAGATATTTCAATACCTGATAATAATTGCGTTGACGTTTCTATAAATGTAGTTACTTCGGGGAGTGCATTGGGGCAGGATGTGTTTTTGACCGAGGCTAGATTAATCATGACGCATGACTGGCGGGCAGATGTAGAGATGACGCTCACGACACCTAATGACGAAGCTAGTTTATTATTAATAGACCGTAGAGGCGGAACTGGCGATAATTGGGGATTCTTGAGTAATGGCTGTACACAGCCTATGGTTTTGTCAGATGATGGTTGCGCTTTAACGTCGATTAGTGCTGCTAATAAAAGTTCTGAGGCGGTCGGTCGATATACCCCAGAGCAGTCTTTTGCTGATTTATACAATATGCCGAATATTGATCCAAATGGTATCTGGAATTTGAGGGTTTGTGATCAGAAATCAATTAATGTAGGTACTTTGGATCATTTTGAATTGGTCTTTGAACCTACAGGCTGTACAGCGCCATCCAATATTACTTTTTCGGCTATTACTGCGAGTACGATTGACTTAGCATGGGTAGATAATAATGCTTGTGGAGGGAATGTGGTTATAGAGTATGGTCCTTCTGGATTTATACCGGGGAATGGCATTTCGGCGGGTAGTGCCAGTAGTCAAGTTATTTCCTTGACTTGTATGGAAAGTCATGTTTTAACTGGATTAGCAGAGGCTACTGAGTATGACGTTTATATTAGACAATCTTGTGGTACAACTGCTTACTTATACAATTCTTGTAAAGTTTCTTTTTTAACAGACTGTGATGTTCCTCCCGCTACTTTATCTGAGGATTTTAATAACCAAGTTAATTGTGATGGAGATGGGAACTGTATTTCCTGTCCTACCTTAAATGGCGTATGGAGAAATTCTATTACAGATAGTATTGATTGGATTGTCAATAGTGGGCCAACTGTAACGTCTAGAACTGGACCTTCAGATGATATTAGTGGAGGAGGACAGTACATTTATATAGAATCTTCGTTTGATTGTAAATTAAATAAAGAAGCCGTTTTAATTTCTGATTGTATCAATGTCATAGCGAATGCTGGCTCCTGTCATTTATCTTTTTATTACCACTTATATGGTGTAGATATTAATCAACTGAAATTAGAGGGAACCGTAGATGGGGCAACATGGACGAACCTGTGGCAACAAAACGGCAACCAAGGGGACGAGTGGTATAAAGTGTATGTAGATTTATCGCCTTTTCACAATCAAGTCATGCAGTTTCGGTTTGTAGGAAATAGTACTGCTGATACAAAACCCTATGGAGATATTGGTCTAGATCAGATTGAATTCTACGGACCACAAGTGCAGCCAACAGATGTGCGTTATGCCGACAAAGATAACGATGGATTTGGAGATCCAAACGATTCTATATCCATCTGTTTTTTAGTACAACCTGGAGGATATGTGACGGATAATACAGATTGTGATGATAATAATGCAGCGATTAATCCTGGAGCAATAGAAATTCCTTGTAATTTGATTGATGAAAATTGTAATGGAAATGCAGATGAAAGTCTAATTTTAAATCCAACGGCATCGATAAATGAAGTGTGTAGCGGTAACATAGCTACATTACAAGTACAGCCATCTAACAATGGTACGATCTATTGGTATAGTTCTGCTACAAGTGGCGTACCTATTGATTCTGGGCAGTTATTTACGACCCCTATTTTGATGGATACGACTATTTATTATGTACAGGAAGTAAAAGATTCCTTAGGGCAAAACTGTGAAAGTGACCTTATTCCGGTAAGTGTATATGTAAATGCCCAGCCAGATATAAGTAATGCATCAGGCCCACAAAGTGTTTGCCAAGCAACCGATTTTGACCTGAGCGATTTAATTATTCAAGATGCTAATAATGCAACCGATACCATTCTTTTTTATTCGAGTGATACCTATTCTAGCAATTCTTTAATTAGTCCGAATGTTTCTATCACTAGCAATGTTATATATTATATTCAAGCGGTGTCTAGTACAGGTTGTACGGATGAATTGTCTGTAACTTTTACAGTAGAAACGAGCCCTATTGCCAATATTACTGCACCAGATACGATGAACGTATGTTTTCAAAGTAGTCCAGAATTAATATTGGCAAACAATATTGGTGCTGGAGTAGCGCCATTTACCTATGAATGGAATGTAGGTACTCAAAATGAAGAAGCGATTGTGTTTTCCCGATCTAAAGATTTTTACCAGACTTATGCGGTTACCATTACCTCCGCAAATGGCTGTAATAGTAGCGACTCGATTGTCGTACATACTTTGCCAAGTATTAGCACAGTACAAGTAGTCAATATCCAAGAGCCAGGATTTTGCCAAACAAATGGATCTATAGATATAGCTCCCCAGGATGGTTTAGCTCCTTATGGTTATGTATGGAATGGGCCTTCTTTTGGGATCACAAATAATTCTTCTTCTAGTGTGTATAATATTCCAAGTTTACCAATGGGCGCGTATAATATTACGGTAACAGATGCTTATGGCTGTAATAGAGTCCTACCCCAGCAAATTGTTAATGG
>CALJIY010000627.1 GCA_937973945.1 uncultured Saprospiraceae bacterium
TGAAGTGCCTTCCATAACACTTATGATAGGTAACTCCTATGGTGCTGGAAACTATGGAATGAATGGCCGATCTTATGATCCAAGATTTTTATTCACTTATCCTAATGCGAAAATTGGGGTCATGGGTTCAGAGCAATTAGCAGGGGTAATGGAAATTGTGCAACGGGCTTCTGCTAAATCTCTAGGTAAAGATTATGATGAAAAGCAAGGCGCGATGTTAAAGGCCATGCTCATACAGGATATTGAAAAAACCACCTCTGCTTGGCATTCTACTTCTGAATTATGGGATGATGGGGTCATTGATCCTAGAGAGACTCGAAACTATTTGGGTATTTCTTTGGCAGTGTTGTATAGTCAGCCCATTAAGGGAGCTGAAGGATATGGGGTTTGGCGACATTAGACATTATAATCTAAACTTAAATGGCATCAGCATTCGGACATGCAGCAAGCGCATTTGGCTTAGGAAAATTATTTCCTCAAAAAATAATACCAGCAAAGGTTTATGTTCTGGGTATCATATCTGCTATTTTGCCTGATATAGATGTAATTGCTTATAAATTTGGTATTGGTCAATATGGTGAAAGCATTTGGGGGCATCGTGGATTTACGCATTCTTTCTTTGCTGCTCTATTATGGATGATCATTTTGTTACTAGTGTTCCATAGAAAAGAAGTCAATAAATTAATAATAGGTAGTTACTATTTTTTGACAACCGCCAGTCATGGCTTGTTAGATGCGATGACAACAGGAGGAGATGGAATTGCTTTTTTCGCACCCTTTTCTAGTGAGCGATTGTTTTTACCTTTTCGCGTGATACAAGTATCTCCATTAGGTATTAAAAACTTTTTTAGTGAATGGGGTATAGAAGTTCTAAAAAGTGAAATGCTATGGATTGGTATGCCTTGCTTAGCGATGATAGGTCTTGGTCATTTTCTAAATAAAAGTATATACCGATGATGATTAAAAAAAGTTTTTTACTATTCATCTCGCTTTATATAGTCGTCAATCTAATAGCACAATGTCCAGACAAGCCGGGCATGCCTGTATTAAAAGATCAAACAGCAGTCGATAGTTTTTTAGCCATCTATCCCAATTGCACTAATTATCATGTGGGATATATAGCTATTGATAATAAACCAGTAACTTGGCTATATGAAGATGTTCGAGGCTACTTATTGGCCTTATCTGGAATACTAATAGTTATCTTATTTTTACTAAGCCAATTATTTAAAAGAGTACGATACTTCAGAAAATAAATATGAAACAGATCAATTCAATACTAATCGCTAACAGAGGCGAAATTGCCTCCAGAGTTATCCGTACCTGTAAAAAAATGGGGATCAAAAGCATCGCTGTTTTTTCAGATGCAGATCGGGATGCGCCTTTTGTAGAACAAGCAGATGTAGCAGTGCACATTGGGGAAAGTACCCCGGCGCAATCTTATTTAGATCAGGATAAAATTATTGCAACTGCCAAGAAAACAGGGGCGGATGCGATTCATCCTGGCTATGGGTTTCTATCTGAAAATGTGAGCTTCACCCAACGTTGTGACAAAGAAGGCATTATATTCATTGGTCCAAACGCCAATGCCATTGATGCCATGGGTTCTAAATCTAAGGCCAAGACCTTAATGACCAGTCACAAAGTACCCGTCGTACCAGGCTATCAAGGAACGGATCAGAGCATAGCGCGATTGACCAAAGAAGCCGTTGCGATTGGTTTTCCTGTGTTGCTAAAAGCTACCGCAGGTGGCGGTGGAAAAGGAATGCGAATTGTACATGAGGCAAGTGAAGTAGAAAAAGCAATCCAAGCGGCCAAGCGAGAATCTATGAGTGCTTTTGGCGACGATGAATTAATCGTAGAAAAATATATCGCATCCGGACGACACATAGAATTTCAGATTTTTGGCGATCAACATGGCAATGCTATTCATATATTAGAAAGAGAATGCTCTATCCAAAGACGCTATCAAAAAGTAATCGAGGAAAGCCCCTCCCCTATTATGACAGAAAAGCTACGCACAGAAATGGGCAAGGCAGCCGTGGATGCGGCAAAGGCATTGCAATATGATAATGCAGGAACCGTTGAATTTATTTATGATGATCAATCTGGTGATTTCTACTTTTTGGAAGTCAATACCCGCTTGCAAGTAGAGCATCCTGTCACCGAAGAAGTCACAGGTTTAGACTTGGTGCAAATGCAGATTGAATCTGCTCAAGGATTACCTTTATCTGTCAAACAAGAAGACATCAAAGGTAAAGGCTATGCTATAGAAGCTCGGCTATATGCAGAAGATGCGGCGAATGATTTCTTGCCTGTCACGGGTACTATACAACGTTTTGAATACCCCGAAGTGGATGGCTTACGGGTAGAAACAGCAATCCGTAGTGGTTCAGAAATATCTATCTTTTATGATCCGATGATTGCTAAAATCATTGTGCATGATGATAGTCGTGTCGCAGCACACAGAAAGATGCAGTATGTTTTAAGAAATTTAGTTTGTCAAGGAATGACAACGAATCAAGATTTCTTGTTGCACCTATTAGAACATCCCGATTTCTTGGCTGGTAATTACGATACGCATTTTATAAAAAATAAGATTGTCCTCAACGAGATTGGCCAGAAAAGCGACGCTGCCAATACGATAGCGGGCATCGCTGCCACCTTACATGGATGGCATCAGAGAGATCAAAAAAGAACCTTACTCCGATCTATCCCCTCAGGCTGGCGTAATAATTTCAATGATGCCCAATTTGAAGATTATCAATTAGGAGACACCGCACTACAAGTAAAATATCGTTTCCAAAAAGATAGTTTTGAATTTTATGTAGGCGACCAAACCTATCCTGTCAAACTAATTGGTGCGGATGACGATACCATTCGAGCAGAAATTGATGGCATGCAACATCAGTTCCAAATTGCTCAAAAAGGGAATCATTATTATGTCCACAATGAAAATATTGGCAATATCACCCTCCTCCAAAAAGATCGCTTCCCTATCAAAGAAGCGGAGAAAGTAGCGGGTGGTTACAATGCCCCTATGCCTTCTCAAATTATTAAGGTTTTAGTGAAGGAAGGAGATACCGTTAAATCTGGAGATGGTTTAGTCATCATTTCTTCTATGAAAATGGAGAATACGATTGAAGCGGCGGAAGATGGGGTTGTGGAGGAGATATATGTGAAGGAGGGGAGTAATGTGGAGGCTGGGTTTCTGTTATT
>CALJIY010000628.1 GCA_937973945.1 uncultured Saprospiraceae bacterium
TGGCAGGTAATCCGTATTAAATTTACTTTTGTTCAAGTAATAGGCTTGTTTCTAAATAATAAACACATATCTGAAAATATCTTTTTTCGTTATTTTCCTTCAAAAAATAAGTCCGTAGCTAGGCTATGCACTGATTTTTTGTAGAAAACTAACAAAAAAATCTATAATTCATATACGTATTCCTTATTTAGGAACAACCCTAATTATTACTTTTAAATTTAATTTTAGAAAATTTAGTTTATAAAGTATTATTAGAGATCACAATAAAATCTATGTCATTATTCCGTTTAAGAGGAAAACTAGATAGCTCTACCAAAATGCTCTTAGGTATTGCCGGATTGGTTTTGTTTATAGCTTTCTGGTGGATATTAGCAGAGCTGGCGTCCGTTCAAAAACCGGTAGGTTATACACCAAGTGAAATGCCTTCTTCGATTGATGCAGATGCCGCAACAATAGCTACTATTGATTCTTTGGAAAGAGTGGATTCAATTCGTTTTGCAAATGCCACTGCTTTTGAAAAAATATACCCGTCTATTCCGCCACCGCTAGAAGTTGTTAAGTCTTTTCCATCCTTATATCATGATGATGAATTAGTACCGAATACGCTTCGATCGATTTGGTTAAATTTACAAGGCTATTTTTGGGCTTTAATGATCGCCTTACCTATTGGATTTTTAATCGGATTACTACCTTTATTTAGAGGCTTATTTTCTGGCCCGGTAGATGCGATGCGTTATTTACCCTTAACTGCTTTGGTCGGATTATTTACCACTTGGTTTGGTATTGACGATGGGATGAAAATTGCTTTTTTAGCATTTGGTATTATCGTTTATGTTTTGCCCGTTGTCGTACAGCGTATTGATGAGGTAAAAGATGTTTATTTGAAAACCGTATTTACCCTAGGAGCGACCGATTGGCAAACGGTCAAAACGGTCTATATTCCCTCTGTCATGAGTCGAATGATTGATGATATACGAGTGATTACGGCTATCTCTTGGACCTATATTATTATTGCCGAGTTATTAAATAGACAAGGGGGGATTGGTTCCTTGATTTATATTAAGTCAAGACAAGGACAAATGGCAAAGGTATTTGCTATACTTTTAGTGATTATATTAATCGGTTTTATTCAAGATAGATTGTTTGTTTTTCTGGATAAAAAATTATTCCCACACAAGTACTATAAGAATAATATATCAGGTATTGCCGAATCTAAAATGGGGATTTATACCATTTTGTTTTTAGTCGCTTTGGGCTTATTGATTATCGCTTTGATTCCTTCCATGACTAGCACGATACATCTAGCGATGTTAGTAGCGGTATTAGCAGGAATTATTATGATCGTTTTTGGAGAGTTTAAATTATTTCAATCAAACAAGCAACATGCTTAAATTTAAAGATACAGAACTAGATAATTTAGTAGATTTAAGAGCTTGTAATCAGAGTTATGATGGCGGCAATACTTGGATCCTACAAAATCTAGACTTTCTAATCGAAGATAAACCTGGTCAAGGAGAATTTGCTACCATTTTAGGACCTTCGGGCTGTGGTAAATCTACTGTCTTGCGTTACATCGCAGGTTTGCAAGATCCTACAGAAGGTAGTATATTAATTAAAGGAAAAGAAGTAGGTGCTGATAATCGAGTGAGTATGGTTTTTCAACAGTATTCTTCTTTACCTTGGATGACGGTTTTGGACAATGTAGGCTTGGCTTTACAGTACAAAGGCTTACTGAAAAAAGAGCGGGATGAGAAAGCATTAGAGATGATAGAATTGGTCGGCTTAGCTGGACATGAAAATAAATTCGCTCAATATCCAACCCTTTCAGGGGGACAATTACAGCGAGTCGCTATTGCTAGAAGTTTATTGGCGAATCCTGAGATACTATTAATGGATGAACCTTTCGGCGCTTTAGATATCGGTACCCGTATACAAATGCAAGATTTACTATTGAGTCTTTGGGATAAATTTCATCCGACTATTGTTTTCGTGACCCACGATATTTCGGAAGCGGTCTATTTATCAGAGGATATTTATATTATGAAAAAGGCGCCTTCGAGATTTGTAGAACATGTAAAAGTAGATCTTTCCTATCCTCGCTCTCGGGACACCAAAAGAGATCCTCGTTTTAAAGAATTAGTATATATGGTAGAGGATAAAATGGTGGAAGTGGCGAGTGCTCCTGTTTAGAGAACAGAGAGCAGAGAGCAGAGATAGTTTTCGTTTAAAGAAACAAAAAAATGAAAAAAATATATCATTTATCTACTTGCAATACTTGTCAGCGGATAATCAAGGAGCTTGGAGGAGTAGAAGAATTTGTATTGCAAAATGTCAAAGAGCAGCATATTAACGAAGCAGAGTTAGAGCAGTTTAAAGAAGTAGCGGGTTCTTATGAAAATTTATTCAATCGACGAGCAAGAAAATATCGGGCGGAAGGCTTGCATGAAAAAGACCTTTCGGAAGCAGATTATAAAAAACTAATATTAGGAGAGTATACGTTTCTTAAACGACCAATAGCCGTAATCGGTAAAGAGATTTTTATTGGTAATTCTAAGAAAGTTGTAGCAGCAGCTAAGGAAGCTGTCGGTAAATAAACTACCAGACATTTTGAAGCCAGAAGCCAGAAGCCAGAACGCTATGCTGTCAGATTGCCAAACATTCTTACAAGCGTCACGTTGTCAAAGTCTTACGTCTGACCTCTGACAGTTCTGGAAGAACGATCTGACCTCTGACTTCTGAAAATTTTCACTAGTGTAGTTGGTAAATAATCATTATACATAATCCCAATAAAAGACCCAAAACGTTATAACAGTAGCATGTCCATTTCTCTTAAATTTAGATTACTACTTTGGTATCATAAGACTTTTCATAAGTTAGATTTTAGTAGTATCACCCCTCAACAATTTCGATCTTTCTCCGATGATTATACGGATACTGGGAATATCTTAGATGGTCCTACCATCCCTGTTCATGAGGTAGAAAATAGAATTATTCAAGGCCGAGAAGGCGGTATTCCTATTAGGATTTTCAAACCTAATAGCTCCCAAGACTTACCCGTTATTGTTTTCTTTCATGGTGGTGGTTTTGTCATTGGTACCTTAGATACGCATGATAATGTATGTCGTCGATTATGCCGAGATAATCAAGCCATCGTGGTCTCTGTCGATTATAGATTAGCGCCAGAACATAAGTATCCAACTCCAACCAACGATTGTTATGACGCTACCGTTTGGGTCTCCAATAATTGTCATTCTTTTGGGGGCGATGCCAATCGATTAGCGGTCATGGGAGATAGTGCGGGGGGGAATCTAGCCACAGTAGTCGCACTTAAAGCTAGAGACTTAAATGGTCCAAAAATCGCTTTTCAAGTATTAGTGTATCCAAGTACAGATGCTCGGCTGCTACATCCTTCTATTACGAGAAATGGAAAGGGTTATTTATTGACTGAAGAAATGCTGAATTGGTTTGTGCGGCAATATACCAGTTCAGATGAACAGAAATATGATCCGTATATGTCGCCTTACTTGGCAGAAGATCTGAGCAATATGCCGCCCACCTTAATTCAAGTAGCAGAATATGATCCTTTAAGGGATGACGGAACGACCTATGCCCAACGATTAAGGGATGCGGGTAATAAAGTCTTTTTAACGGAATATAAGGGCTTGTTTCATACCTTCTTGACAATGCCTAAATTTTCAAAACGTTGTATGGCGGCTTATCATGAAATTCGAGAAGTGTTGGGGCGAGAGTTGTGATATTAGTACTAAATAATACTTGTACATCTTTTTGTCCAACAATAAATATTCTATTGGTCGTGCAACTTCATAGGCCAAAGATCGTTTCCTAAAATATCAAGCTTTTACCCATTCGTATAAAAAGTCAAGACCCCAAGCGCCACATAAATACTCCCCACAATATATTTTTGATACTGCTGAAAATTTGTGCTTCTTTGGAGGAATCTTCTCAAGGGTTGACTCAACAATACATATACGATATCTGAACAAACGGCTAGCACTAAAAAAGAAACACCATAGAATAAAGTTTGCATGGCAATATGTCCATATTCTAGATTAAGAAATTGAGGGATAAAAGCTAGAAAAAAGAGGATTGCTTTCGGATTAAACGTATTGACAATGATTCCATCTATAAAGATTTTTTTTAGGTTTGCCTGACTAGATTCTACGCTATCAAAGTTGAATAACTGTTTTTGTGAATATGTTTTTATGCCTAGATATATTAAATACCCAGCCCCAATTATTTTGATTGTATTAAACAAAATCGGTGATTGCATAACTAGGATAGATAAGCCGCAAGTAGTCGCTAAAATATGAAAGAGCGTACCGACGGAGATGCCCAATACGGAGGCAAATCCGGCATGCTTACCCTGTTCTATACTTCTAGAGGTAATATATAATACGGCAGGTCCAGGCGTCAATAATAAAATAATAGCAGCTATAATAAATAAGGTGAATAATTGAGGATCTATCATGATTGGAAGGTTTAATCGCAAATTAAAAATTAGAAACCTCAAATAGTTAGTATTTATTAATTATTTTGTGATTATGAAAAGAAAATTTTACCTATTCTGGACTTTACTCTTGCTACCGCTGTTCTTGTATTCACAAAATGATAAGGATTTTATCCTTACATTGAATCAAGATACACTTTATGGAAAAGTGTCGTTTAACCCTAAAGCAAAACTCGTTTCCTTTCGCCATAAAGGAAAAAAGACTTTTTTTCATGTCTCCACTTTAACTTATTTTGGTATAAATCGTAATGGCAATACCCAGGTTTATAAAATCTTAGTGAATCATTGGAAAGAGTATATTTACGTTGAAGTACTTTCAGAAGGGAAATTGGATTTATATTATTATGATACTAAATATAATGAACGGTATACTCGTGCTGATCCCTACCGTTACTATATCGGAAATGACACGATGCATCCTATAAGAATGTCTCCAAGATCCTATAAATATATTTTGAAATATATGCTCACAGATGAATCTGAACTGTTAGCACAATTGTCTGATTATGAGGATGTACCAAGAATAGTAAGGCAGTATAATCAAATGTGAAACTATAGTTTTTTTTATGCTATGTGCCTTTTCTTATTCAATAAAAAATAAAGCACACCCGCCAATAAAAAAGAATCCATAAAATGAGCATGGCTTAATTGAAAGAAATCAAAGTAAGTGAGTAAGGCAATAACAGAACTCAGTCCCCAACTCATTAAACCCGTCATTCCCCAAGCTGGAATTTTTGCTAAATCGTATTGTTGCTTCTTTAGCCAAAAGAAATCAAGTAGATAAATGGCTGAAATAGAAGGCGTAAATACACCTAGAATATCTAAAAACCCAAATAAGTAATCTGAAAATTGAAAAAGGGCTAATACGGTTCCAAGGATACTAGTGACTATACACATGGTTCTAAATGTCCACGTGGTATTTACAGTAGAAAATGTCAAAACAGTAGAATATAAATTAGAAGCATTGGTAACCCAAGTAGAAACAAATAACAAGACAAAAGCGGGTAGAATCAAACCAAGGGAATTCATTATTTTTATAATGTCCACTTCACCTGTTTTAATCGCTGTTATGGCACTTATGACTAAGACAAGTGGCGTACCAATGATGATACCCAATACCGCAATTAAGCTCTGTTTGTCATTATAAATAAATCTTGAAAAATCTGCCATTAATATAGGTACCAGAATAGAAGAACCAATTAATACAGAAGTTGCATCAAACAAAGTCATGCCGTTCCTTGGGTCTGGCGTATAGTCCCAAAGATTGGTTATGGCTGTGCTTTGACCTAATGCTTTATAGGTAGCATAGCCTAAAAATAGGGTCAATAAGGGTACGGCAATATTCGACAACTTTTCAAGACTTCGAATACCATAAATAGTGGTCACCGTAATAAAAATACTTGTAAAAACGACAATACTCCAGAGTGGGAAGGTGGTGTCAAAGACAAGGCTACCTGTTTCCTGTACCGCCTGAGCCAATAATTCTAAAGCCACCGAAAACCAACCTAACAAAATTAAGCCTATTAAAAAATTGATGATTTTAGCACCTTGTTCTCCAAATGGGAATCGTAAGATCATGTAGGTGGATAATCTCGAACGATTGCCGATCAAGGTGGTGGCAATGCATAATACGGATAATACTAAAGTAGAGATTCCGTAAGCAATAAGTGAATCTTTTAAACCTATCGACAAAGCAATTTCTGCCCCTAAATATAATATGGGTAAACTGAACCCCAATCCCGCAATGACTAAGGCAATTGTCCAGCCTGACGTAAAATCTTTTGCTAGTACTTTGGAGGTGGTATATTGGTTGTTTTCTGACATGATATATTTTAAGTTCAAGTCCAAGTCCAAGAATCAAGTTCAACCCATGTTGTTGACCTAGACGTCTGCCAGCGTTAGGTTTTGAACTTGATACTTGCGCTTGGACTTTAATAGTATCAATAGTTGTTTCACGGATTGACAATCCGCCTTACAATTCCTTCAAAACACTTATCAAATATTGCCAAAATTTTTGAGTAGAACTAATCTGCAAAGCTTCTTCTGGAGAATGGGCGCCTTTGATATTTGGCCCAAACGAGACGATCTCCAAATGAGGATAGGTCTCGGATAATACCCCACATTCTAAGCCTGCATGAATGGCATATATCTCAGGTGCTTGACCAAATAAGGAGGTATATACCTGCTTCATTGTTGTAACCGTTTTCGTATTAGGTCTCGGCTGCCAACCTGGAAAAGGATCGTTTTCTGTGATGTTCGCTTTCATTGGTGCAAAGCAATTTCTAATAACATTGACCACATCTCTTCGCTCACTTTCTATAAAACTTCTAGCAAAACAACCAATGTGATAAGTACCATTTTCTACGAGAATCTTTCCTATATTATTAGAACTTTGTACGAGATTATTAAGGGAAGGAGTCATTCTATAAATTCCATAAGGGCAGGTATATAAACTAGATAACAGCTTTCCTTGCATTCTTTTTGACAATACTGGGATCGCTTTTTTTACCTGACCTATTTCGATCATTAATCCTGGATCACTATCTTTATTTTCTTTTTGTAATAGGGTAGACCACTGTTTGATCTGATCTTGAAATGTGGGGATAGCCCTTAGTTCCAAGGCAATGGTCGCAGTACATTCTCTTGGAATGGCACTCGTCATATCTCCGCCAACAATAGCAGCTATTCTTATCGAACATTCCTTATTGACTTCAAATAAAACCCTGCTTAATAA
>CALJIY010000629.1 GCA_937973945.1 uncultured Saprospiraceae bacterium
TCTATTTCATCACAGAAGGTTGGTTTATTAGAATAGAAAAATTCAAACTTAAACAAGTCTCTCAAGTTCATAATTGATTCCCAAAAAGCATATAGTCTATCGGCTGGAGGGAGTTTTCTTACTTGTTCCAAAGCTAATTCGATAAAAGCCCGACGGTATAAATGATGTACCGACATATTGGAATAGTAGTTAGCAGATAAGTAATTTTCCGTCGACAAGACATATTTAGAATTCAGGCCTTCACCTTGTGTATGCACTAGCTTTGCTCGATTTAACAAACTTAAAGCTACGCGAACGCTTTCTCCAATTGGCTTTCCTCTATCCACTAAGGCATCTGGATTGTGGTATTCAATTACCTTCATTAATTCTGCGATATCACTTTCAATCGCCCGCTTCGGCAAAGCATATTTACTCAATAATGAAGTACAAATCAGAGAGGTCGTAGTAACTGGTGTTATCTGATTAATTCTATGCACCAACTCAAAAGCAAACTTTGATAATTGACTAGGCGCTGCATGGTTTTCTTCTTCCATATCGGGAATAGGCGCCGTATGTTTCTCTTTAATCAAAACGGGATCACCAAATCTCAGAGAGATTTTTCCGAATTTATCGCCCATCTTGCGTACATAATCTATAAACCAAGTTAAACTCTCTGCTTTTTTAGCCTTACCACGCCCTTCTTCGGTCATATCGGAGACATCTGGAATCAGATCATAAACAATGGAAACGGGCACATATTGTACTTCCTCCTTAGAGTCTTGTTCTGCCTCCATGATGTATTTCAAAATACCCATCTTTGGCCATACCAGCTTCCCTGTCCTAGATCGAGTACCCTCTATCGACCACATAAAATGTGCTTTTTCATTAACTCTAGTTGCAATGAATTGTCGTAGGGTCGCTTTATAAACTGGATTATCTTTAAAAGAACGACGGATGAAAATAAAGCCACTTTGTTTTCCTAACTGACCCAATCCCACCATATTCATATTTGCACCAGCAAAGGTGTAGGGTAGTGGGAGGCCATGTCGTGCTAGCACCACCGCTAAGACTAGCATATCTATATAAGTCTTATGGGTCATTACAAAAGCGACGGGATGCTTCCGCATGGTCTTGGTCAGTTCTTTTATCTCGATTGGATTAACATCTATCGTTTTATCGTAGCCTCTGGAAAGGATGAAATTAGATAGCTCTATGGCAGCTACATTAGCAAATGGTTGTTGGGCAGCATATAATTCCTTTAAATATCCTTCTGCTTCTCGGTATACATCGATTTGTGATTTTCCTTGATCCGCAGCGATTTTTATTAATTTCTGTTGAAATTCCTGATTTTTTAATATGCCTTCCATCATTAGGAGTGTTTATTGGTTGATTTCTCTTGATTTGCTTGAAAATGTTAGTTTATCTGTAAAGATTAACGTGTCGAAAATAAGGCCAAAGGGGTAGTTGCAAAAGAAAATAATTAGGCTAATCTGATTATTTAATGTACTAGATTATTGGGTCTTTACAAAATATCAGCAACTAAAATGTTGATAAAACAATAATAAAACTAAATATAACTTTAAAACTCAAAACAAAGTGTTAATTATAGCTGTTATTCTTTCATATTATTCTTTTTATGTATTAAAACGGAGTATCTTACCAACATTAAAGAATATAATAGTGATACCACCATTCAAGTTATGGTGACGTGTCTATCGGAAAAACGAAATTTAGAAAGTATTATATGACAGCAACGAAGCAATTAGGACAAAAACCTGCTCTATTTTGGGCAATTACAGAGGCTGGCAGAGCTATGACGGAATTGGGTATGTCCTTACCTTTTCGGAAGTTTTATGGCAAAACAAACGGCGATGGGCATCCTGTGGTCGTTTTACCTGGATTCATGTCTAGTAAGCGTGCCACTGCTCCCTTAAGAAAATTTTTAGATCATCAAGGATATACCGCCTATGATTGGGGGCTAGGAAGGAATTATGGAAAAATAGAATACCAAGATCAGTTGGTGGAGTTGGTAGATGAATTATACGAAAAGCATGGAACGAGGGTCAGTTTGATAGGTTGGAGTTTAGGCGGCGTGTTTGCTAGAGAAATTGCTAAGAAACGACCAAATATCATCCGACAAGTCATAACATTGGGTTCTCCTTTTAGAGCGGTCGTTAAAAAAAACAATGCTACTTGGTTATACACTTATGCCTCTGGAGGTCAAAAAGTGGAAGATATAGATCCTGAATTAATTGCGGATTTACCAAATCCTGCTCCGGTACCTACTACCGCTATTTATAGTAAAGAAGATGGCGTTGTTCCATGGCAGTATTGTATGGAAAAAGAGGAAACGGCTATTCATCAGAATATTCAGGTGCGTGGGAGCCATTTAGGTCTAGGGGTCAATCCTTCTGTTTTACATATTATAGCGGATCGATTATTATATGCCAGTGAAGATTGGCAACATTTTAAGGCGGGTAGTGTGTTAGAGGATATGTTTTTATATCCTTCTTTATAAAGTTATAAGACTTGCCACGTTTTGAAAACTTGGCAAGTCTGGAAGCTGAACAATCTACATAAAAAAAAGCGGGCTTGGAGGATTATCCTCCAAGCCCGCTGTTATTTAATACTTTAAGCATTAAGTACAGGTAGTCAACGCCCGACCACTTATTACCTATTATCTCCTACCTATTACTTAATTATTACTTCTTAACATTAGCATCAATCCACTCCGTTAATTTTTTGAAATCGCCTTTACTTGCAATAGAAGCTTGTCTAATCCACTTCCCTGCTTTGTAAGACTTATACGCTCCACCAGACTCATTGATAATCGCCTGTAAATCCTTAGCAGAAACGGCCTTTAAATCAGCATAAGTTAGATAGCCTTTTGCGTTAAGAATTTTTTCCATCTTAGGGCCAATACCGTATATCTTTGTTAAATCATCTTTTACAGAACTTGCCTTTTTAGACACTACTTTTCTTGGTGCAGCTTTCTTTGCCACAACTTTTTTAGCCGCTGCTTTTTTGGGAGTAGCTTTTTTGGGAGTAGCTTTTTTAGCGACTGTCTTTTTAGTTACTGCTTTTTTTGGCGCAGTTTTTTTAGTAACCACCTTTCTAGTTTTTTTCACCTTTGGTTTTGCTGTACTAGTAGTAGTTTTTTTCGCTTTTGCCTTTGTCTTTTTCGGCGCTTTCTTGGCCACTTTTCCCTCTGCTACATTAAATCTTTCAGAAACCTCCATCTTTAGTTTAACAGCGCCTTGCTCAATTTTTTCTTTCAAGCCACTCGCTGCAACTATGGAAACTAGTTTACTAGCGTTCTTTTGCAATTTTGAACTAATTTTTTCCGTATTGAATCTTTTCTTAACAATATCGCCAATCGGTTCTTCAATACCTAAAAGGTCTTTGAATTTTTCTGCGCCTTCTTCTACTTGAGTTACTACTGCCTCTGTCGTATCGAAAAACATATCAATTTGCTTTTCTCTCATTGGCTCCGTCACCGTGATCGTTTGCTTGATTAGGTTGTGCCATTTTTTTCCAACTTCCATAGACACGGTAAGGATTGCCTCAGAAGCTTTCAATATATTTTGATCTAAATTAGCCGCTACTTTTTTAGCTGCTTCTTTTCTTTTAGTTGTGCTTTTTTTCTTAGCCATTATTTTAATGTTGATTTACTTTTTAAAAATTGATTGATAACAGAAGGAGGGTAGACTATAATAGCCTGCCCTCAAACTTGTACCTTCTTGTTACAGTGGCCTTTAATTCTTGCTAAAAATAGTTTGAAGTCTATCTGCTGATTGAAGGATTTGGCCTTTAACTGTTTCTAGTGTATTGAAAATAATATCTTGTTGTCTGGCAGCTAAACTTAAACCACCTTTAATCGCTTTATCTGTAATGTTTTGCAATTGCGTTCCATTCTTTACAGCTGAATTGACAACATTTTCTGTAGCAGTTAAAGCAAAATCATTTGCTTTAATTGCTGTAGATTTGATTTGTTCTATATTTTCTTTAATATCAATGCTTTGGATATTTTTCTTAGTCGTCGTTACTACATCAGTTACTACTTCTGTAGCTGTTTTTGCTACTCGAGTATTAACCTTCTTGGTCGTAGCCATTACTTTACCTAAGCTATTCTTAAATTGTAATTCTTTCACAGAAGAAGAAGTAATCTTTCTTGCTTCTTTGCTATTCAGCTTTGCATCTTCGATCAGTTCTTCCACTGTACCAACTACCTGCGTGTTGATATATTTAGCTGTATTGGAAATCTTTTTCATGTTCTGTTGAACCAATGATTTTTTATTTTTCTTAGTTGCCATTTTATTTTAAATTAAGATATTAATTATTGAAGTTGTTTAAGGTTTGACGGACTGCATGGCAACCCGTCTTTTACCTCATTTATCGAATACGATACAAAGATAGATGTAGCCTGTTACAAATGAGTTACAGAATAACGACTCTTGAGGCAGTAGTTGTTTTTCCACCTTTCAATCTCTTTTTCCAGACTGCTAATACCTCCCATTTTCCTGCTGCAGCCAATCCTGCTTGTTGTGCCCAATTTGATGGATCATGGCTCGCATAACGACCGCCTGCATTAGCTAAAATCGCCTTTAAACTAGGCGTATCTGTTTTTGCTAATTGTTCAAAAGATTGAATACCTGCTTTGTTAAGGATGCTTGCAATCTTTGGACCAATACCCTCTATAATTGTTAGGTCTTTAACGGAAGTTGTTTTTTTGCTTTTACTGAGCTTAGGTGCCTTGACAACTTTAACTGCTTTAGTTTTTCGAGCTACTTTTCTTTTAGTAGCCTTAGGCGTGCTAGCTTTTTTGGTAGGTACTTTAGGTAAAATAGTATCTGCTTTATCGACGACTTCTTGCACCATCTTTTGTGCTGTCGCAAAAACTTGTTGTGTCTGCTTTTTAAACGGAATCTGAATGGTACGTACTCTATTATTCCAATCGATTAATTGCTTGAATCGATCATTGGTATTTCTATATTGACTAACAATGGTCTCAATAGTGTTTAGTGTTAGTTCTTGTTGTTTTCCTAAAATAGTCACCCCATTATGAAGTGCCTTTTCCATTACATCTTGCACTTTTTCGCCAGTAGCTAATGTGGTATCTACTAGCTGTTCAGAAGACTTTAATACTTCTGGGCGGAATGTACTAGCTTTTGTTGCTAATGTTTTTACGGTATTTTTTAAAGACTTATTTTTCTTTGTCGTAGCCATAATAAAGAGATTTATTTTAAATGATACCACAAAGATAAGAAGGGGAAGTTACAGCTGAGTTACAAGAATCTTAACAGGCATTAATTCAACCTTTCGGTTTGTAAGGCTAGCATTCTTGCTAGATGTCTCAATAGGCACAATTCAACACGGAACTACTTCGTAGTCACGCGGATGACCCGGATTTTTTAGGTCGTGAGCGGCTTTGATAATTTCTTATTGACTCTTTTATTTATTAATAGCCAATGCTGAATACTTAAGACTTGTTTCTAAATAAGGAATACTTATATGAATTATAGATTTTTTTGCTAGGTTTCTCCAAAAAATCAGTGCATAGCCCCGCTACGGACTTATTTTTTGGAGGAAAATAGCGGAAAAAGATATTTTCATATAGGTGTTAATTATTTGGGAACAAGCCTTTAATTATTACGTTTCGGATATGTGGCCGTTTCGACCTTTTGGAGGGGCTGATCGTCATATCGATTGTTGTGTTTAGTATTTTCATTTCAAAATTCACTAATCCCCTTTAGAGTTAATAACAACACTAAGCTAAATATCAAGTACAGAATATAAGTAATTATTGAACGAAGTATATTTATCAATTCTTAATCTAGCACAGATATCATTACAGCGAGTTAAAGAATTGTGTCAACATCGCTCACGACCCGCCTAGATCCGTGTCATCTGCGTAGGTACGAAGTACCTCCGTGTTGAATTACATCTAGTTTCGCCTTTACAATATACTAAACCCTATCAAAGCGTTTTAAGATATTCCATCAAAGCCATTCTATCTTCCTCGCTAAGACTGTCCCCATAAGTATGACCTTGATTGCCATAACCGGATAGGGTCGTATTATAAGTTGAACTATTATCAGCACTAGTCCTTTCTTGATAAGGCCAGCCGATATGTTCATGATCGTAGGTACTGTCATTGAAATCACGTTCCCAAAAAACAGGCCGATCTGCACTATTTAGTAAAGTATATAAATTGGGAACTGATCCATTATGTAGATAGGGAGCAGTGGCCCACACACCATCTAATGGCGGGGCGATATAGGCACGACTTGGTTCCACAGAAGCTTTTGTGCCAAACGTACCAAACCAGCCATTATTGAACCAGTCATTTAGTTCATTATCAATCAAAAAACGATCTGCATAAACTGGATCGGTACCAACGGTATTGGTCGCAATTAATCGATTGGGGTAATATTCAAACCCAACTTCATAAGTACCGTGACATCTTTCACAATTATCTTTAAAAATAGGCAGCCCTTTTGCCACCAATTCTTGGTTAACGGACTTGGTGTACTTAGGGGCTTCGAGCGATTGCAAATAGGCTAATACATCATCAAACTCATTATTAATCGCCCTAGCTTCTGTACTGTCTTTGATACCAACTACCGTTGTTTGCATTAGTAATTTGGTGAAATCGCCACGTCCTAAGCCCGTATAATACAAGGCATTTTTCTTCTTTAATAACCACCAAGCAGGCACATCAGAACCCACACTCCCGGCAGGCGGCGTAAATAATGGCGTTTCACTCCAAGTGAAATCCAAATTACGATGCGCCACAGCCGCCCTTTCTAAATCGAAAGCAGGATTGACTCCTTTGAAATCTGTAATAATATAAGGGGCAGCGGCTTGCGTACTTTGAATTAAGCCTTTGGCATTTTGATATTCTTCGGAATCTGCTCCATATCTAGTGAGCAAAAAGGTATTTAACAAACCAAATGTTTGAGATTGATTGTCCGTATAATCACTAAAACTATTTCCCAAACCTGGAATATATTCACCATCTAGTTTGCTACCATGACAAGTAAAACAAGTACCACCAACAACTCTTTTATCCCCAATATTAAACGCTACAAAACTTGGAGGAAGCGCAGCATTGTCTCCATCTCTTTCTAAAAGATTTTCTGTATTCTCTGAGAAAAAAGAAGTATATATTTCTAAGGGAAGACCACTACCTACATAATTGCCATAGCGTAAAAATTCCCAACCAGCATTGGCATCGCCTGATTTTTGTGGCGTGGCAGGAATGGCATCTGGGTAGCTGTCTGGAATAGCTGGATCTACTATTATCTCTTCTTTTTTACTGCATGCAAATAGGATACAAAAGATACCTAAAAGAATTGTTAAGGACGGTATTGTTTTTCTGTACATCTGATTTTTTTTAATAGAAGACTGATTCCCAAATAATTAACACCTCTATGAAAATATCTTTTCCGCTATTGATAAACGCTCGAATCTGACAGCTGTAGGCGATCTGATTTTTGACCTCTATATTATTAAATCTGTATCAACATCCCCCCATCCAATGGAATAACATTCCCTGTCATAAAACTACCAGATTGCGCACATAAGAAGATCGTTAAACCTGCCACATCGGTAGGCTGACCGACCCTTTTTAGAGGCGCCATTTCCGCATTCTTTTCCATATCAAAATGCGCCGTCATTTTACTAGGGAAGAAACCAGGAGCAATGGCATTGACAGTTATTTTCTTTGGCGCTAATTCCTTGGCTAAGATTCTTGTTAAATGATTAACAGCAGCTTTACTGGTGTTATAAGAAACCGTTGGTAAACCGCCATGTACAAATCCGGCAATAGAACTAATATTAATCACCCTACTTGGATCTGCTGCAGTGCCTCCTGCTTCTAAAAGTGGCAATAAACTTTTGGTCAAAAAGAAAACCGATTTAACGTTTAGATCCATAATTTTATCCCATCCTTTTTCTGGAAAGCTTTCAATTGGAGCGCCCCAAGTTGCACCTGAGTTGTTGACTAAAATATCTAATTGCTTTTCCCGATTGCTCAAGTCCTTAGCTAATGCCTCGATATTTTCTGTGCCAATTAAGTCCATTGGTAAAGCGACACATTCTCCAATTTCATTCATCTCCGCTGCATAAGCATTACAACTTTCTTCTGACCTAGAGCTAATATAAACTTTCACACCAGACTCGACTAATCCTCGTGTAATCATAGCGCCAATCCCTTTTGATCCGCCCGTTACTAATGCTACTTTTCCTTTTAAATTGAATAAATTTTCTATCATTTTTTAAGTTTTGTTTACTTGTTCGTGACTGATAATGAATGGTGAAAGTAATATAAATCATTACAATTCTTAAAGTATGAATTGTCAACG
This sequence comes from uncultured Saprospiraceae bacterium, assembly GCA_937973945.1. Lineage (GTDB taxonomy): Bacteria > Bacteroidota > Bacteroidia > Chitinophagales > Saprospiraceae > JAFMDF01. Next base: position 8,346 of record CALJIY010000629.1, read on the forward strand.
TCTCACAAACTCATACCTTATACTTCATACTTATACTTCCTACCTCACGATTACAGTTGTTTTTTAAAAAATTGCCAGATTTCTTCCCCAGCATTAATATCTTGGTTGGTTACGCCTAAAACTTTAGGCATTCCACTTTTTGTATGTGGTATGGTATGTCCTCCACCGACGATCTTATATAAACTAGCTGTCCCTTGACCCTTACATTGCCAAGTACTTACTTCAACAGTGGATTGATCTTTTTGGTTTAGATTCTCTAGTGTTTGTTGGGTAGGTGTTGGGGCACAATTACCTAGTTGTATCCAATAATTCATAGTCTCGTCACTCGACATCACCGTACCTCTAGAATCATTTCCAAGGATAGACACTAAACCGCCATTATAAGGATTGACCTTATCTTCTGTCCCATTGATTAGTAATAGAGGTACAAATTTTCCGCTTTTTTGACAATCTAAATTTGAATCAATCGGCAGGTTCGCGGAGATGGCTGCAACACCACTAATCCAATCAGGTGCTTCCAATGCTAATTTAAAACAAAAATGTCCGCCATTGGAATGTCCGGTAGCAAAACGGTGAGAAAAGCTACGATCTAGCTTTTGACCAAGTATTCTTTCAATAGCTTTTAGAAAGGAGATATCATCAATATTTTCTGTATTTGCTTCATAATCTGCACTGCCTCGACAATCATTCCAATGATTAGAATAGCCCGTAGGGTAAACCACCACAAAGCCTTCCCGATCTGCTATTTGATCAAACTCATAAGCGGTTTGTTCTCGAACACCTTCCCCTGTTCCAGTTGATCCATGCAATACAAAAAGGATCGTATTACTGGTAACTTTCTTAGGCGCATACCATAAGAAGGTCCTATCTTGCTTGTTAATATTTATCGTTTCTTCTGAAAGGATACCCAATAAATTAGGTTCAGATAGGTAGTTGTCTTTTAAAAAAGTAGTATACAGAATTGCACTGATTAATAATAATAGACCAACTAGGCCTAATATTATTTTTACCCATTTATTCATTATTGGAGAGTTAAAGAGGCCATTGAATTAGGAAGAGATAGAGACAGTTTTTTACGAACGTTGTTCCTTTAAGGAACGACGTTTGTTCTCTTATCAATGAGTTACGTATTACAAAAACGACTTTTCGTTTGCCCTAAACCCGGGGTTGTGTAAAAAGTCTAGATATGCCAAATTTTTAAAATTTGGCATATCTATAAGTCGTTTAAAATCAACCTTATTCAAAGTTAAATTTCAATCAATTGAAAGAGAATTTGACTTTTTACACAACCCCAGATACAACGAAATATAGTCAATTTTTAAACGATAATTATCTCTGCTCTCTCTTCTCTGTTCTCGCCTCTTAGAAGATTACGCAGTTGCCCCACCATCCACAGGCAATGCCACCCCATTTAAGTAACTAGCATCGTCACTGCATAGCCAGCAAATAGTCCGAGCTACTTCCTCTGGCGATCCAAATCGTTTCATTGGTACAGATTGGCGCATCATTTCTTTTAAGTCCGTATTATCTGCCAAATAGCTATCGCCCATAGGCGTCTCAATAACCGTCGGACAAATAGCATTCACTCGGATACCAAACTTACCATATTCCACGGCCGCCGTTTTGGTCATACCTACCACCGCATGTTTGCTTGCTGCATAGGCGCCCATTCTAGAGGCTGCCCCAATACCCGCTGCGGAAGCAGTATTAATAATAGTTCCTTTTCGCTGTTCTTTCATCACTTTCAAAGCAGCCCGCATACAATAGAATACCCCAGTTTGATTTACGGCAATCGTCTTGTGCCAATGCTCATCTGTAATCTGATCAAAGAAAAATAAGCCTTGCCCAATGCCTGCATTGTTGATCATATGATCTAATCGACCATATTCCGATAGGCATTTCGCAACCAAGGCTTCCACTTCTTGCACCTTGCTTACATCTGTTTTGACAAATATGGCTTGTCCACCATTTGCTAGAATCTCTTCTGTGGTCCCCTTTCCTGCCTCTTCGTTAATATCGGAGACGACTACTTTTGCACCTCTTTTGGCAAATTCTAGGGCCGTTGCTTTCCCAATACCTGAGCTTGCGCCTGTTACTATTACTACCATTGATTTACCATGATTAATTTGATTTTTCTGATTGCCTTGATTTTCGAGCGGTGGCATTTATTAGTTGCGGATTGTGATTTGCTTGATTTTTTCAGATTATTATGGTAGATGTGTACTTTGATTTTTTTTATTAAGCTGATTTTCGAGCAGTAGCATTGAGTATACCTAGTGGAGTTACACTACTTGTAATTAAGTCTAGCACAGCTGCCACCGCTCGTAATCCTAAAATCAAATAAATCCCATAAATCCTAATCTTAGTTGATTTGCCGCTCCTTCCCCTCCCAATAAGGTTTCCGCACATCCCGCTTCAATAGCTTCCCAGCACCAGATAACGGAAATGGCTCGGTACGGAATTTAATACTCCGCGGACATTTATAATTCGCAATATACTCCTTCGTTTTGGCGATAATATCTTCGGCAGTAGCGGTATGCCCCTCTTTCAAAATAACTTCCGCATGTACCTGCTCCCCCCATTCTGCATGAGGAATACCAATTACCACCGCTTGCTGAATAGCCGGATGATTATGCATCGCATTTTCTACTTCCGCAGAATAGACATTTTCACCACCAGAGACGATCATATCTTTTACTCGATCTACTAAGAAGACAAAGCCTTCGTCATCCATATAGCCGGCATCACCCGTATGCACCCAGCCATTACGCAAAGAGACCGCTGTTTCTTCAGGTTTGTTCCAATATCCCACCATGGCATTGGGGCCTTTGACAGTAATTTCGCCAATGTCACCTAGCGGTAATTCTGACCCATCTTCACCGACAATTCTAATTTCTACACAAGGAATAGCTTGACCTGCTGATTTTAATTTGCCAGCAAAAGGCCCTTCAGTCGTATGGTATTTAGGACTAAGCATTGTAGCGAGTGGAGCCAGTTCCGTTTGTCCATAACCTTGTCCAAATTCAGCTTCAGAGAAGGTTTCCATTGCTTGAATCAATACAGATTCCGCGATAGGGGAGGCACCGTATAAGACAAATTCTAAAGAAGATAAATCAGCATCCTTTACACTTGGATCATTGATGACCATTTGAATCATTACCGGAACCAATAGGGCATGTGTTGCTTTCTTGGCTTCAATCGCTTGTATCGTTCCAGCAGGTGTAAACATTGGAATAAACACATGGGTAGAACCTGCCAACACGCCGCCTTGGGTCATTGCACCATCCGCTAAATGGAACATAGGAGCCGCATGTAAGATTCGATTATCTTCTTTTAAATTGATTAAACTGACTAAAGCAATGGCACTAGACCACATATTAGAATGCGTCAACATCACGCCTTTTGGAAAACCTGTGGTTCCACCCGTATAATAGATACCTGCCAAATCCGCGTCCCCTCTACCTGCATCAGGAGCAGGCTGGTGGACTTGGATTAATTTTTCGTAACTCAACATCCCTTCTGGCAACTCCCCATCTCCAATAAAAATGACTGTTTTTAAAGGCACTCCTTGTGCCTTCAAAGCGGGAACCATCTTAGCAAATGCATCATCTACCACTAACACCTCCGCTCCTGCATCCTTTAGAGAATAAGCATTTTCAGGAGCAGACCAACGAATGTTTAAAGGTACCACACAAGCTCCTGCCCAAGGTACCCCAAAATAATATTCAAAATAACGATCTGAGTTTAAAGCTAAAATGGCGACTCGATCTCCGTATTGTACGCCAATACTTTTAAGTGCGCCAGCAAAACGAGCAACTCTATCTTTTAGTTGTCTCCAGGTATGCTGTCTGTCCCCATTTATCGTAGCAATTTTGTTGCCTCTTATTTGTGCATTACGATGAATACTTTGCGTTAGGTAGTACATAATAATTTAGTATTGAATGTGTTATTTATCAGAATATTTGTTTTTAAAATTAAAGGATTAAAGTAGGAAAAATTGTTTAGTTTTGTCTAATAATATTATATATTTTTTTACAAAAACATTAGACTTATTCCTAGACAAGGAATAGCTTATATGAATTATAGATTTTTTTGCTAGTTTCATTCAAAAAATCAGTGCCTAGCCTAGCTAAGGACTTATTTTTGGAATAGGGCGAACGAAAAGTCGTTTTTATAATATGTATTGGTGGAAGCAAGTTACAAACTTGCAACATATTAGGTTGAAGTTACAAACTTCAACCATCGACCCAAGCATTTTTCAATGAATTATATATTACGATTCTGACTTTTCGTTTGCCCTATTTTTGGAAGAAAATAGCATGAAGAAGTGTAAGCTTCTGAACCGCCAAAAGCGGATAGGATGCCAAGTTATTTTCATATAGGTGTTAATTATTTAGGAACAAGTCTATTAGATTCCCTACAATGGAAGAAACGATAGAAATTACGACCCTTCAGATCAATCAAGACAAAGATTATGCAGTTGTTCAGATAGATAATGGTAAGGTGAATGGTATTACCACTAAATTATTAGCGGATTTGAAGTATACTTTCCGAGCTTTAGATCAAGATGATGGGACTAA
>CALJIY010000630.1 GCA_937973945.1 uncultured Saprospiraceae bacterium
GTCATCATCGCAGGGCGCACCCGACGCTTGCCCCCTTCCACCACGGCATCCCGAATGCCAGCAATAGAAGCAGGTTTGTTTTTTCTAAAACTATCCTGTAAAAAAGTAGCGACCAAGACACCATCATCTGTAGCGATGCCAAATAAAGCCAAGAACCCCACCCATACCGCAACACTCAAAGTAATCGACTGAATTTGAAATAAATCCCGCATATTACTACCGAACAAATTGATGTTTAAAAACCAATCCGTATCATATAAGCCGATCATGAGGAAGCCACCCGCAAAGGCAATAAAGACCCCTGTGAAAACCATCAAAGAAATCGGAACTGATTTAAATTGAAAATAGAGAATAATAAAAATTAGTAATAGGGCAATAGGGACAACTAAGCTTAAGCGTTTGCTAGCTCGGACTTGTTGCTCATAATTACCTGCGAAGCGGTAGTTGATGCCAGCAGGAACTTCTATTAAGCCGTCCTCAATTTGTGTTTCCAAATACCTTTGTGCATTATTGATGACTTCTACTTCTGAATAGCCTTTTTCTTTATCAAATAAGACATAACCAATTAAGAAACCATCTTCACTTTTGATTGCTTGGGCGCCTTGCTCGTATCGGATAGTCACGACATCGCCTAATGGAATTTCTTGACCAGTGGCTGTTGGTAAATAAATTCGTTTTAAGGCCTCAGGATCACTTCTTAATTCTCTAGGATAGCGTATGCGAATGGCATAGCGTTCTCTGCCTTCTACCGTTGTTGTCATCGTCATGCCACCGACCGCCGCTTGTATATATTGTTGTACTTTTTCTATTGTTAAACCATGTCGACTTATGGCAGCTCGATCAATGTCTAGTAATAAATAAGGTTTGCCGACAATTCTATCTGCAAAGACCGCTGCTTCTTTGACGCCTTCTACTTTTTTAAGGGCCTTTTCTAATTCTAGGCCGAAGGCCTCTATACTGACTAAATCTGCTCCTCGTACTTTTATCCCCATAGGTGCACGCATACCTGTTTGCAGCATCACCAATCTAGTTTCTATCGGTTGCAGCTTTGGGGCAGAGGTAACACCAGGTATGGTGCTCACCTTTGTAATTTCATTCCATATATCATCTGGACTTTTGATGTGGTCTCTCCATTGTCTATAATATCTTCCGGTGTTGTCAGGAATGAGTTGCCCTTCTTGGTCCCTGATGTAATCTCCATTTTTAAATCGATATCTAATTCGATGACCGTTTTTATCTGTCTGATATTCAGATTTATAGAGGATGACATTTTCATACATAGACATCGGGGCAGGGTCCAAGGCACTATTCACTCTACCCGCTTTGCCGACTACTGTTTCTACTTCAGGAATGGCCGTGACAGCCATATCTAATAGCTTTAGATTTTTGATGTTTTCTTGCATGCCAGAGTGGGGCATGGAGGTCGGCATTAACAGAAAAGAACCTTCATCTAAGGAAGGCATAAATTCTTCACTCGAATTTTGAAAAACTAAAAATCCTTGGAAAATAATAAACCCTACTAGTCCTAAAAACAAGATTTTAAATCGTAATAAAAAGCGTAAAATGGATTCATAAAAATAAATGACGATATAGAAAAATCCAATCAAACTTCCAGTGATTAATACCACAAAAAAGAAGTTAACGAAATTACTTTTATTCACGCCTAGGGGCATCCAGATAGTCGCTAATAGCCAAGCAACCACCAAGGCATAAATGATATTACTGAGCCATTGAAAGGATTTAGCATAATTAGTAGAAGCGAGTAATAGTTTCAATATGCCCGCGATTCCTACGCCCACTAATACATAGCCTAAAAAAGGTTGATAATAAATAGCTAGTACTGCCCCGCCAATAATTGCTAATATATTGGCAAAGTAATTAACGGCCTTTCTACTAGATTTAAAGGAAAATAGGGTATGCGCCAGAGGAGGAATAATCATTATCGCAACAATGATAGATGCAATTAGGGCAAAGGTTTTTGTATACGCCAAAGGTTTAAATAATTTTCCTTCCGCCGCTTCCATCGTGAAGATGGGTAAGAAGCTAATGACTGTCGTTGCTACTGCTGTAATCACCGCTGACGCTACTTCGATTGTAGCTGCATATACACTCTCTAATAGACTTTCTTCTGGCGGTGCTTCCTCTACTCTTTTAACAATACTTTCGGTTAGGACAATCCCCATATCTACCATCGTACCAATGGCAATGGCAATACCAGACAATGCCACGATATTAGCGTCTACGCCAAAATATTTCATCGCAATAAAACACATCAAAACCGCTATCGGCAATGTGCCTGCAACCAATATGGAAGACTTCAAATGCAGGAGCATTAAGAGGACCACAATAATGGTAATTAATATTTCTAATGTTAACGCCTCTTGTAAAGTCCCAATCGTCTCATTAATCAGTTGAGTCCGATCATAAAAAGGAACAATTTGCACTTGTGAAAACGTGCCATCGTTTAATGTTTTTGAGGGTAAGCCTGGCGCTAATTCTGCTATTTTTTCTTTAACATTATTAATGACCTCCAATGGGTTTGCGCCATATCTAGCAACGACGACACCACCAACGGCCTCCGTTCCAGATTTATCTAAGACACCTCTTCTATTGGCAGGTCCGATCTGTATTTTGGCAATATCTCCCACACGGATAGGGACATTATTTTTTGCCGTAATAACGGCTTGTTCTATATCTTCGATATTCTTAACATACCCAACTCCTCTTACAAAATATTCTGCCAGATTTATTTCGATTGTCTGCGCCCCCACATCTATATTACTCCCCTTAATGGCTTTCATCACTTGATCTAGGCTGATCTTGTTGGCTTTCATTGCTTCTGGGTCAACATCTACTTGGTATTCTTTGACATAGCCGCCAATGGAGGCAACTTCTGAAACCCCTTCAGCAGCAGATAGCCCATAGCGGACATAGAAATCTTGGATGGTTCGTAGTTGTTGTAAATTCCATCCGCCCGCAGCGGCGCCTTCTCTATCTCGTCCTTCTAAGGTATACCAAAAAATTTGTCCTAATGCGGTAGCATCTGGTCCTAGGGTAGGAGAGACGCCCTCTGGTAAGGTATTAGCAGGGAGTGCATTGAGTTTTTCTAAGACTCTACTTCGACTCCAATAAAATTCTATGTCATCTTTAAAGATGATATAAATACTAGAAAATCCAAACATAGAATTACTACGGATGCTTTTAACCCCAGGTATCCCTAAGAGTGCGGTAGTAAGTGGGTAGGAAATTTGGTCCTCCACATCTTGTGGGGAACGGCCCATCCACTTGGTAAATACAATTTGCTGATTTTCTCCAATATCAGGAATAGCATCTACGGCCACCGGATTTCGAGGCAGGTTTTTAATGCCAAAATCGAAAGGGGCAGTCGCTAGTCCCCATCCTACAAAAAGTAAGATTAAGAGGTAGGCGACGAGTTTGTTTTCTAGGAAAAATCGAATTACGGTATTAAGCATGACTGCTTTTCTTTTGATAAAATTTTAAGGTAGAGGTGTTGTTAGAAGTCAGACGTCAGATCGTTTCCTCCGGAACTGTCAGAAGTCAGACGTATGATGTTGACCTCAATACGCTTCTGACAGCGTAGCGATCTGACAGCGTAGCGATCTGACAGCGCAGCGATCTGACAGCGCAGCGATCTAAAGAAAAATTAAATCAAAAACGATTGGAACAGGACAGAGTAATCCCTTGAAATTAGTGGCGTTTTATAATGGAGAAAAGAAGGAGCGTCGGTCTTTACTATTTGTTCGCCTATAAGAAAAATGTAGGCGTATGTTTGGACAAATTGCTGTGAAGATGGGGTAAGAATAAAAGAAGCCGTTTGATTTACTTGATTTTGGTCTGCTTGAAATAAAAAGCTTTGATTATTACAGCAATTCTTTTTGTGCGTATCTGGCGTAGAGGCTACCGTCGTAGGTTGTGGATGATTTGGACATTGTTTGGTAGCTGCCATTTCATAGCAAGCCTTTGCTTTACCAAAAAAGTTTAAGGACTTTACATGACCACCACAGTAATGTACATCTACTAGCCCAACTATTGATGTCAAGAACATCAATAGCGCCATAAAAAGAGCAGTGGAACGATGTATTTTATTATTTGTGGTCATTTAGAATTTAAAGCGATTGAATTAGGAAGTTGATTTTAAACAAAAATCCTGCTATAAAAATACAATATTCACTTCGTAATTGTTTCATTTGTTGCGGATCTTTATTAAG
>CALJIY010000631.1 GCA_937973945.1 uncultured Saprospiraceae bacterium
AAAAGGATTAATGAATGCGCTCTTATATGGCTTCTTTATTTTTATGGTCTATATCTTATTGAGTGTTCCATTCCATTTAATGGATTCTATCAATCCAGATATTTTAAATGAAATCTCTACGAACGTTTGGTTGAATATTGCCTTCTTTTTCATCTTTATGTTCTTCGCTTTTTCCTTTTTTGGGTTTTATGAATTGACCTTACCAGAGAGTTGGGTATCGAAGTCTAGTGGCGCGGAAGGTGCAGGCGGGATATTAGGAATCTTCTTCATGGCTTTAACTTTGGCCTTAGTCTCTTTCTCTTGTACAGGCCCCATATTAGGGTCTTTATTGGCGGGGGCATTAACCTCCGATGGAGGGGCTATGCAGCTAACCTCAGGAATGGGGGGCTTTGGACTAGCATTGGCCATGCCGTTTGCCTTATTTGCGATGTTCCCGAGTATGATGAAGGCTTTACCTAAGTCAGGTGGTTGGTTGAATACCGTAAAAGTTACTTTAGGTTTTTTAGAAGTGGCAGCAGCATTCAAATTCTTATCCAATGCAGATTTGGTATCTCACTGGAATATCTTAAAAGTAGAACCAGTATTGTTAATATGGATACTGACTTTTGTTGGTTTAGGATTATATCTATTTGGAAAGATTAAATTTCCACACGACTCGCCAATTCAAAAATTAGGAATTGGCCGTATCCTAACAGGGGTTGCCTCATTCGCTTTTGCTGCCTATATGGCGACTGGATTTATATATGATAAAGAAGCAGGTTCTTTAAAGTCCTTGACTTATTTGAGTGGTTTTGCACCGCCTGCTTGTTATAGTATTTTATATCCTTGTGATTGTCCACAAAACCTAAATTGTTTTAAAGACTATGATCAAGGCATCGCTTATGCGAAGCAAGTCAACAAACCGATCTTGTTAGATTTTACAGGCTATGCTTGTGTGAATTGTAGAAAGATGGAAGAGAATGTATGGCCACAAGACCAAGTCTACGATCAATTAAAAGAGAAATACGTATTGATCTCTTTATATGTAGATGATAAAAAAGACTTGCCAGAATCAGAAAAAGTAGAAGTAGTTAGAGCCAATGGTACCAAGCGTAAATTGCGTACCTATGGTAATAAATGGGCACACTTTCAAGCAGCTCGTTTCAAAAGTAATACACAACCTTATTATGTGTTGTTGACACCAGATGGTAAGCAGCCATTAAATAATCCTGTGGGGTATATGCCAGAGGCAAATGACTATGCAGCATTCTTAGAATGTGGTTTAGATGCTTTTGGTAAATTTAATCAGAAGGAGGCGATAGGGGCTAGAGAGTAAAGAGAGCAAGGGAGTAGTAGAACACGGAGACACAGAGGAAGAAGGCCGTTTGTTTGAACAATACATTAGACTAGAAAGGCACAGCGTATGATCATACGCTGTGCCTTTCTAGTCTACATAAAATATTTTATTGTTATTCTCCGTGCGTCTGTATCTCCGTGTTCTATTAACTCTCCGTACCTTCCTACTCGAATATCTTACAAGTCAACACCGTAAAATCATCAGGATAAGCTCGACCTTGTTTAAAGATTTCTATTTTCTTTAATAATTGTTGATTAAATTCCTTTGCGGGTAGATGCGCATTTTGCATCGTAAAATCATACAACACATCATCTTCTAAAAACTCTCCGTCCTTATTCGTTACATCTGTCAAACCATCCGTATAAGTCAATAAGATAGCAGGTGTTTCGATTACACCTTGTCCAATTTCTATGTGGGGTAATTCGGAGAAAGAGCCTAGAATCGTACAACCTTTTTTTAGAAAATGAATTTCATTATTCATTGCTAATATAGGTGGATTGTGGCCAGCATTGATGTAGGTTAATTCTCTAGATTCTGTATTATATTCTGCTACAAAAAAAGTGATGAACTTTTCTCCATTTGTGATCCGTAGTACCGATTGGTTTAATTCTTTGATAAATTCATCTAGGGGATAACGCTTACGGATAAGACTGTGAAAATTAGCTTGAAAATTGGCCATTAATAAAGCAGCCGCAACGCCTTTTCCAGATATATCAGCTATACAAAAAGCAAAGTGGGTTTCATCAAATTTAATCACATCAAAGTAGTCACCGCCAACGCCTAAGTGCGGCTGATAAATACTAGCAAATTCATAACCAGCAGCACTTGGTAGTTCTGCAGGGATTAGCATCTTTTGCATTTCGCTGGCCAGTTCCATTTCCCGTTTTAATCTTTCTTGCTCTAGTTGTCTTTTGAATAGCCGCTTATTTTCAATGGCAACGGCAACGATATTGGTAACGGTGGTAATGAATTGCACCTTACTTAGCATATCTTCCTCCTCTTTTAAACCACCAATGAAAACATAAGCTACAGGTTCTTGTTTGTGGATAACTGGAATGATAACATCAAACTGACTAATTAAAGGATGATCAGACTCATCTAAGCTACTCACATTTGTATATAGAGGAAGTTCTTGACTAATGTCAATACTGAGTAAGGAAGGCGCTACATTAATCTCTGCTTTTGATTTCCATCTTTCATTTTCCTGAAAGTAAAGGGCCATTTTTTTGATACCCATTTCTGAATTCAAGAAAGAGGAATACATCTTATACAGTCCACTAGAAGATACATTGTTATTTATGGCTTGGGTAAGGCTTAGCAGTCGGTTGACCTGTAACTGCTTGAGGATTAATTCCCGCTCAATACTTTGGAAACTAACAGGTTCTTTCTGCACATTAGGTATAGATGTTGTAGGCATAAAAGGATTGTTTAAGCTGGTTTTCTTTGGAGTCCTTTGTGTTTATTAGACCAGTGGATTTGTAAGTAGTAACCTTTTTTGCACCCGAATAATACAAACTTAGTTAAAATTAATTGCTTTACGAAAAGCGAAGGGGAATAAATGCTTTTTGGAGGGGAAGTATGTCTGTTATACTGCTAATTTAAGAAACTAAAAAGGTATTAATTAAACCTAGTAACTCTTTAGGTGCTGCGGCATGCACCCAATGACCTGCTGAAGGGATCGTCTCTATTTTAGCGAGCGGAAAGAAGTTTTTTATAGCAGAAGTATCTTCTTCTTGAATATAATTTGACAGTCCACCTTTTATAAAAAGAGCAGGATGTTGGAATGGCTCCTCGATTTGTACGTTATCCAAAATGCGTTCATAGTGCTTAGCAATGACTGGCAAATTCATTTTCCATTCATATTGCCCATTTGGGTTACGGCTTAGGTTTTTTAACAAGAATTGCTGGGTGCCAGCATCTGTTATGGTTGTTGCTAGATGGTTGGCCGCTTCTTTTCTATTGCTTATCGTTGCTAGATCAAGTGATTGCAAAGCTTCAAAAATAGCCTGATGGCCTGCTTGGTATTGTTTAGGAGCAATATCTACAACGACTAACTTTTTTACCATTTCAGGATAAGAAAGGGCTAACTGCATCGCAGTCTTACCACCCATAGAATGACCGATGATATGTGCTTCGTAAATCCAATTGGATTCCATAAAAGCCTGAAGGTCATCAGCTAGAACTTGATAGTTAAATTCAGGAACATGAGGAGAGCGACCATGATTGCGTTGGTCCACAATATAGACGGTATGCTCAGTTGCTAGTTTTTTAGCAATGGTTTGCCAATTATCAAGCATACCAAATAAACCATGAAGAATAATAATGGGAAAACCTTGTCCGAAAGATTTAAAATTTAAGGTCAATATCGTTTAGTTCAATTGATTAGAAGGGAAGCTACATATTGCATTGGCAATTATCTAAGCATTCAATGATTAGAGATACATCTCGTTCCTTCAAAGAATAAAGCATCTTTCTCCCATCTCTTTTTACACTTAAGATACCTTTAAAGCGCATGTTTTGTAAATGATGAGAAGTAAGAGATTGCTCTGTATCCAACATGGTACAGATATCTGTAACCGTCAGAAAAGGGTGCTGCTCTAATAAATGAACAATGCCTAATCTAGTGGGATGAGCAACTGTTTTTAATATAAAAGCAATGCGATCTAATTTTTCTACTAACTCCTCGTTAATTACTTCCTTTTTAACCTCTTTTTTAATTTCTTCAGGTTCCATGTTTTTATGATTGTGTTGACTGTACGATAATAAATAAGATTACTAAAGAATCAAGCTAATTTATCGAATCATACGCATAAAAGTACCGACAAACCAATTAGAATCCGCATTTATCAGTGTATCAAAAGTATTATCTATCTTATTAGAATAAAGCTCTAAGTCTTTTATTACTTTGACAAATTCTTCCTCCTCTAGATCTTTTGGATCCATTTCTGAAATATTAATATCTCCTAGCATTTTAAGAATAGGCTCTAATTCTTTTTTCTTTCGCTGAATAATGATTTTTTTCACTACTTCCCACATATCTTTCTCTGCTATAAAGAATTCTTTCCGTTCACCAGAAATCAATTTCTTATGTACTAGACCCCAATCTATAAGTGCACGAATATTCATATTAGCATTTCCGACAGAGATTTTCAATTCGTCTTTTATTGCCTGTGCACTAAGTGGTTTGGCTGATATTAGTAATAACGCATGAATCTGCGCCATCGTTCGATTGATACCCCAATTAGAACCTAATGCGCCCCAAGATTGTATAAATTTTTCTTTTTTTTCCTGTTGGGTCATTGATTAACTTTTAAACGACTAGAATAAGATAAGGGATTAGGTGTGTGATAAGAAGTGTGTTATACCTACCTCCTAATTCTATTATTTTAGTGTCTAACTAAATTTAGTTACAAACTACCTATGTAATTAGCGTTACCAAAGGGTAACTAGTATATTATACAATATTTAAAGTTTATTGTTTATTCCCAATTTCTTAGAATTATTACAAAGTAACAAAAATACAGGAGTTTATCCTTATTTTCAGTAAAACTTGTAGGTCTTAGGCGCTATACTATAAGCTTAGGCGAGTTTTAGTTATTACATTATAAAGGCAAGTGAAAATAAAAAATTGATTGGAGTGCTAATAGCAGCATACACAACAGGAATGATTTTGATCAAATACAGGAAAATATAGTCTTAAATATTTCTGAAGAAATTTAATCCTATAATCCTAGTCGTTTTCATTAGGATTGTCAACGTCAGCATCGTCAGCACCAGCATCGTCAGTCACAGTCTCCTCATCGACTACATCCGTCACCCAAAAATTATTTATGCCTTCTCCTTGTATGAGGTGTAGTTTGGATAGATTTAATAATTCAAGAAGGGCTAAGAAAGTAACGATCGCATGGATTCTATTTTCACAAACACTGAAAATGCTTTCGAAGGTAGGTTTTGTCTCGCTTTTTATTTTAGAAAGGATAAAGATTTGTTGTCCTTGAATAGAGTAATTATAGTTAACGACCGTATGTACATTGATTTTTCGATTATTATCTTCAAACCGTTCGATTACTTTCGCAAAAGTTTTCATTAGTTTAAAGAGCGTCAATGACTCCAGCTCTACATCTACAAAAGCTTTTTTTCCAATTATTTTTAAATCTTTTGCGACATTCCCTCTTTTGACCTGTTGAGACCTGTGCATTTCCTTTTGTCTCATTTCTTCTAAAACACTCTTATATCGCTTGTATTCTAAAAGACGCTGCACTAACTCTTCTCTAGGATCTACTTCATTTCCTTCTTCGTCTACTGGTTTTCTTGGAATCAACATTTTAGCCTTGATTCGCATCAAGGTAGCAGCTACTAATATAAATTCACTAGCCAGATCAATATTCATAGCTTCCATTTGCCGGATATACCCTAGAAAGTCGTCTGTGATTTTAGCAATTGGAATGTTATAAATATCTAATTCATCTCTTTCTATAAAGAAAAGCAATAAATCAAATGGCCCTTCGAATTGAGCCAATTTAATATTATAAGTTGAATTAGTAGCTGTCATTTTCTTTTGTTTATCTACAAGGTTTACTACATCTATTTGCTAGGCACTGCTAAGCAAATAGATGTAGCAAGAGAAATATTAACCCAGTAATTTCTTTACAATATTGGAGATGGATTTTCCGTCGGCCTTACCAGCTAACTGCTTGGAAGCCATGCCCATTACTTTTCCCATATCTTTCATAGACGTGGCACCAACTTGTTCCATTAATCCTTTCAAGAAAGTAGTTAATTCTGCCTCACCCATTTGCTGAGGCAAGTATTTTTCTAAAACAGCAATTTCTTCGGATTCTATCTTAGCAAGATCCGCTCTACCTTGTTCTTCAAAAATTGCCAAAGAATCTTTACGTTGTTTGACCAGTTTTTGTACCAACTTAATCTCTCCGGCCTCGTCTAATTCTGCATCAGTACCAGATGTTTTAATTAATAAGAGTTGACTTTTAATCGCTCTGATCCCGCGTTTTGCGGCATCATCTTTCGCCTTCATGGCTGTTTTTAAGTCTGCATTAATTCTTTCTTGTAAAGTCATTTTTGCTATTATTTATTAGAATACGAAGGCTTAATCATAGCCTTACAAATTTAAAGGTAAATCAGCTTAAAAGCAGGAAAACCTGCTAGTAGTTATCCACATTTGTTCAACAATCAGGAATCTACAGCATCATTTTTAAGTCGCTCTACCCATTTAGTCAGTTCAACAAACTCTTCTAGGGAAAGCTGTTCAGGACGTTTAGAAAGTATCGGTAAATTCAAGAAATCTGCATCTTTTGAAAAGGATTTCATGGTATTTCGAAGCATTTTACGTCGCTGACTAAATGCTTGTTTGACTACCTGCCTAAGCGTTTTATAACTACAGCCGAGTTCATGATTTTCTCGTCTTACGAGTCGAATAACAGCAGATTCAACCTTAGGAGGTGGCGTAAAGTTCCCTTTACCCACATTGAATAGCAATTCTCCATCATAATAGGCTTTTACCAAAACACTAACGACACCATATGTTTTACTGCCAGGGCCCGCTACAATTCTATCTGCTACTTCTTTTTGAAACATGCCTACCATTTCAGGTATTTGTTGGCGATATTCTAGCATTTTAAAAATAATTTGGCTAGAGATATTATATGGGTAGTTGCCAATGAGTGCAAAAGAAGTTTTTTCTTTAAAAAAGAGTTCTAAAGGGACTTTTAGAAAATCTTCTGAAATAATCTGTCCTTTCAGTTCTGGAAAGTTTTGCTGTAAATAACTCACCATATCTCGATCGGCTTCGACCACGACTAATTCTTTCTCTTTTTTAAGTAGATATTTTGTTAACATGCCCTTGCCTGGACCTACTTCTAGAATTTTTTGATACGTCGTAGTCAGTAATAAGCTATCGGCAATACGTTCTGCAATAGATTCCTTATTTAAAAAGTGTTGTCCGAATGATTTTTTTGCCCTCACGAAATGATTTTGGTTGAGAAATTTGTTAAAAGCATAAACACTTGTTTTTCAGAAACAAATACTGAAAAAAACCTTTAAAGAGTATATCATATAAACGGTATAGAGTTATGGTCTCTGTATATAGTTTTTAACTAGCACATTGATCGCTTTTAGGGAATTGTTTAATAAGGCTGTCCATTTGACGCTATTATTTAGTTTCCGATACTTAAATACACTGTGTAATAGAATTTACTTACACAGCATATTAAATAGCAGTGTAGCAATGAGTTTCAATATAAACCTAGTAGATCGTCCCAACAAAAAAGATAACTTACTTATCTTAGCCACTCATCATCATTTAAACCCTGTTTTCCCTTATTTAAATGAAAACGAAAGGGCCTATCTAGAGCAAGCAGCAACAAGCGATATTCAATACGTTTTCTTTCCTAAAAAGACGAACAGCCTCCTAGTTCATTTTATAGATACCTCTGAGGATACGCACTATCAAAAAGAATTAGTTCGAGTAGCAGGAAATGTCATTACAAATGCATTTACACACTACAAGATACGGGAGATTTCATTAGTAAACACTGTAAAAAAGATTGAGATCACAGAATATGTAGAAGGAATAGTTCTAGGGGGATATCAGTTTACTAAATACTTTAGTGACTCTAATGGGAACCATAAAATCCCACATCAAATAAATATTGCCTCACAAGATGTATCAGTAGAAGAATTAAATGGTCTTCAAGCCGTCTTAGAGGCTACCTACAAGGCTAGAGATTTAGTCAATGAACCGCAATCGTATCTTACCGCCACAAAGTTAGGAGAAGAAATAGAGACATTAGGGAATACCTATGGTTTTTCTGTTAAAGTGTTAGATAAGCCTCAGATAGAGGCATTGAATATGGGCGGCTTATTAGCTGTTAATAGAGGTAGTTTTGGCCCACCCCGTTTTTGTATTATGGAATGGAAACACGAGGAAGCAAAGAACGAGAAACCAATCGTTTTAGTTGGAAAAGGGGTTGTTTTTGATACGGGTGGAGTTAATTTGAAACCTACGCCTAACTCTTTGGCCACCATGAAATGTGATATGGCTGGTGCGGCAACAGTGATTGGTGCAATGGTGGCTACGGCGAAAGCGAACCTACCGATACATCTTATTGCCTTAGTGCCTGCGACTGATAATCGAATAGGGAATGATGCCTATCTTCCCGGAGATGTCATCACCATGTATGACGGTACAACGGTAGAGGTATTGAACACAGATGCAGAAGGACGGTTAATCTTAGCAGATGCTTTGCACTATGCTAAGCAGTATCAGCCAGAATTAGTACTCGATTTTGCTACGCTTACAGGAGCTGCTGTTCGGTCTTTAGGGCAGCATGCTATTTGTTATATGGGCACGGCGGGGATTGCAGTAAAAGGGCAGCTAGAAGAGAGTGGGCAAAAGGTATTTGAACGATTAGTAGAATTCCCGCTCTGGAGGGAATATGGAAAGCAGTTAAAATCTAATATTGCTGATTTAAAAAATGTAGGCGGACCTATGGCGGGAATGATCACAGCAGGTAAGTTTTTAGAACATTTCACAAACTACCCTTGGCTTCATTTTGATATTGCTGGCCCTGCTTATTTACAAGCACCAGATACTTACAGGACTAAATCTGGTACAGGTGTTGGTGTTCGATTAGTCTTTGATTTCCTTAAGAATTATTGAGAATGTTGGAGACTATTTAATTGATACTAGTATTGGCTTGCGCCAATGTTATTTTTTGAACGCAGAGGCGCAGAGATGCAGAGCTCTAGATTTTTCGCAGAAAAAAATCTCTGCAACTCTGTATCTCTGCGTTCATTTTTTTTTGGCGACAGCCAATGCTATAAGTTACATCTCATAAACTAACTCCTTAGTTATTTTTTCTGCACCGCTTCATACATCCGCTTCGTATCTTCCAAATTAAAACTTCCCACCATGGCTGTTTGGAATACATATTCCTTATCTCCTTGAATACGAATATGTTTAAAACCATAATTCAGATTAGTAGAATCTAGCGCAATTTCATAAATAAACCCAGCAGGGTCTTCTTGTACAATTTTAGAAAAATAACGATTGCTTTTAATGTCTGCCAATTGTTCTGCCTTAACCGTTTCTGGATTAGTAGTAGTCGCATCATATCCAAAAATTTGAATATCATATCCTGGTTCTTCCCCTTTAATAGTTACATCTTGAGAAAAGCTTAGATTTCCACTTTTTACGGCTACACTATCAGGTGCGAGAATCGTAATAGGAATGCCATATTGTAATAAATCTAATGGCTGCAAATCAGATTTGGAAGCGGTATCCTGACAAGCCAATAGGGTAAGACAACAAGCAATTAAGATGTAATAAAATTTCATTATTTTTATTTTGTGTTCTTTTACGAAATTTATCAAAGAACCTTATTTTAATAGTATACTTTTAGTAGTATAACAACTTCAGGACAAAGAAAGAAAAAATACTAGTATGAAAATAGAAATTTGTACAAATTCTGTGCAGTCGGCTGTCACCGCACAAGAAAATGGGGCGCAGCGGATTGAATTATGTTGCAATTTAGCAGAGGGCGGACTAACGGCTAGTCCAGGCACGATCCAATTAGTAAGAAAGTGGTTAGCTATAGATGTATATGCATTGATACGTCCAAGGATTGGAGATTTTTATTATTCAGACATTGAGTTTGAAACCATGTTGAAGAATATTCTTTACTGTCGAGAACAAGGAGTGGATGGGGTTGTCTTTGGGGTATTGCATGCAGATGGTACGATTGATGTAGAAAGAAACGCTATGTTATTATCGGCTGCTCGACCGATGAAAGCAACTTTTCATAGAGCATTTGACTGTATACCGAATGCAAAGGAAGGCTTGGAACAACTCATTAAATTAGGATTTGAAAGAGTATTAACCTCTGGTCAAGAAGCAAGTGCTATAGGTGGAAAGCAACTAATTAAAGAACTTGTACAACAAGCAGGTCAGCGGATTATTATTTTGCCAGGCGGCGGTTTGAATCAAAATAATATCAAAGAATTTATCTCGTTTACTAAAGTTGAAGAAGTACATTTGTCTGCAAAGAAAACAGTAGCGAGTGGAGTAGGGGGATTGTTCGCAGCAACTTATTTTGAGACAAGTGAAGCACAAGTCGCAAAGGTAGTAGAGGAGATTGCCACCTAGCCAATATCAAAAGTCTGACAGTGTAGCGATCTGACAGTTCCGTTAGCGTAAGCTAACAGGAATGATCTGACCTCTGACTTCTAAAAAAAAGATCATGACCAAGAAAATAATCATAGCTATTTTATTAGTGCTCTTCTTTTCAGGAGGGGTACTCTTGACAAAGAAATATTACGAGTGGCAAGAAATAAAAGTAAAGGAGCAGTCGCAAGTGCTCCTAGAAAAAATTAAGAAAGTTTATAAAGTCGTGACGGTGGAAGGGCATTTTTCAGAAGTATATGATTATGAAGATTACTGGGGGTACGACTTTAGTCCTTTCAGAAAAAAAGCTTTGGTCAGGGTA
>CALJIY010000632.1 GCA_937973945.1 uncultured Saprospiraceae bacterium
AATGTAGTATCTGAAGATTCTGAAAGAAAAGAATTGGTCGCGTACTATCAATCTGATAAAGCAGAATTACCGGAAGCAGATTTAAAATCATATTTAAAAGAAAAGTTGCCAGGTTATATGGTGCCTTCTTTTTATATCCAAATGGATTCCTTTACTCAGAATACTTCTTTAAAAATAGATCGAAAGGCATTGCCGAAACCGAATAGAACGCAATTAGCCCAAAGCCATAAATATGAAGCACCACGCACCCCAAGAGAAAAAGAGCTGGCTGGTTTTTGGCAAGAACTACTTAAGGTAGATCAAATTAGCATACATGATGATTTTTTCGATTTAGGTGGACATTCTTTGATTGCAGTTGAATTACTATCCACAATATTCAAAGCATCGGGTATTAAATTGCCAATTACCAGTCTTTTTCAAAACGCGACTATTGCAAAGCAGGCAAAGTTATTAGATACAAAAAAAGAAGTAGACGCAAAAAAATGGACGTCTTTAGTGCCTATTAAATCTGATGGTTCTAAGCAACCTTTATATTTAGTTCATGGTGGCGGTTTGCATGTATTGTTTTACCAATCTTTAGTAAGACATCTAGATGAAGATCAGCCAATTTATGCTTTACAAGCGAAAGGTTTAGATGGTACGTCGGACCCATTAGAAACAATTGAGTCGATGGCGACGCATTATATTAACGAGATTTTAGATCAAAATTCAGAAGGCCCATTTCATTTAGCTGGCTATTCATTGGGCGGCTTGATTGCCTTTGAGATGGCAAAGCAATTAAAAGAGATGGGTAAAGAAGTAGGGATTGTTTCTTTGTTTGACGCCGTAGCGAAAGATAACTGGGCAGATGCGAGTAAGTTAGAAAAGATGCTCAAGAAAACGGGACATAACTTTTCTATGCTCATGAAAAAACCGCTCGAAACGATTAACTATAAAAGTACCATGCTCAAGCAACGCTACCAACACTTTTTAGGAAAAGTGAAAGTGGCATATAAAGATACCGATACACAAAATCTAGAAGAAGGCTTATTGCCTTATGGGAAGAAAGTCTATGAAAAAAGTATTGAAGCATATTGGAAGTATGATTTAAAACCTTGTGATATTTCTGTCTTACTATTTAAAGCAGAGGATCAAATGTTCTATTTGAAAGATCCCGAATTTCATGGCTGGAAATCTTTTGCTTTAGATGGGGTAGAGGTGTTTAAAGTCCCTGGAAATCATTATAATATGTTCGATGGGCCAAGTACGGAAAAGATTGCTTCTATACTCCAAAAGTATATGGATCAATCTATTTCTGGGGAGTCTGTTACTGGTAAAGCTTGATTAGGATTAGTAGGATTTTTTTGATTTTTAGGATTACTTTGTTAGATGTTGACCTGATTAGGATTAGTAGGATTTTTTGATTTTTAGGATTACTTTGTTAGATGTTGACCTGATTAGGATTCATAGGATTTTTTGATTGGTAGGATTACTTTTTTAGATATTGACTATTCTTTTGTAGGATGCAGACTAGGATATATAAGATCATCGGATTGCTAGGATTATTATGTTAGATGTGACTATTTTTCTTATGTCATACCTTCAAGGTATCACCTATATTGGGTACAAGTAATGTAAGCATCCTAATGATCAATAACTCCAAGTCTACATCCTATCAATCAAATAAATCATACAAATCCTAATCAGGTCAACATCTAGATCAGTCCAATCCAGTAAATCATACAATCCTAATCAGGTCAACATCTAAATCAGTCTAATCAAAAAAATCCTACAAATCCTAATCCATGCCCTAATGAACCGCATACACCAATCCAATAACGGACTGCAATCCCAAGACCTGTTGCAAGCCCATCCCTATATTCATCGTCCAGTCTTTCCATTGATACCCAACCCCCATATTCCACTGTACGGGATTAGTCTGCACCCCACATCGAAGCCATACCTTTTCTTGAGCCATATATTCCAAACCTGTTTTAACACTAGTGCCACCATGACTACTTTGCTCGATGGAGGCACTCCACACCAAATACGTGGCAGGTTGATAGTTGAGTCCAATAGCGATAAACGTAGGAAGGGTTTCCCCTTCAACAATTTCCGCTCGAACAGGATTGTATAAGTGCATACCCATGCTAATTTGTTTCGACACCTCATATTGCATACCCAATTCAATAGTCAAGCTAGAAGATTTCCCGTACTCAAGAATACGAGTGGCCCACCAATCAAAGGACGCACCGATACTAAAATTCTCAAATAATTGCCGTCCATAGGCTAAGCCAATTTGTTGTTCTCGATATTGTTGGAATCCATAGGAAGATAATTTTAAACCTATGCCACCCGCTGATAGTGGGCTAGCGACACCTACTGATACCGTCTTCAATTCTTCTAATAAAAAGCGATTAAAGACGGAGCCTGTGGCTTGCCACGAATTGATATACGCCAATCCAGCAGGATTGCTATATAGGCTGTGGACATCTTGATGTAATAAATTGGAATTGGCCGTGGAAAGCCCTCTTGCACCAGCATGGGGTTTGGCCGTATGCTGTGCTATAGCGGAATAGGGCAATAGCATTGCCAGCGCAAAGAATAGGTGTTTGAACATACTATAAGTGTTTAGAAAATGGATAGACTCGATCTAGTTTAAGGATCAATTTGATAGTAAAATAAGGAATACTTATTTAAATTCTTACTTCCTTCCTCATAAAAGCAGTAAAACATTATTAGCTTTCGATTATTTTTACTTTTTTGGACGAGATTGACAAACTTTACCACGGATTCACGGATTGCATACAACCAGGTAGCTTAATCTGTGAATCCGTGGTAGAAAATAATAATAGTGTCAATCATCTTATTAAATAAAACTAAAATTTAAAATGAGAACTACATTTTTAGTCCTATTAACCATGGTCTTAATGGCTTGTAGTACTGCTGAAAAAGTGACCGCTCCATTAAGTAAAGGAGTTGAAAAGGTGACCAGCAATATTAAAACAGCAAGCACCAAGGGATATTTCAATTATACCTATGAGGAGGCATCTGGCAAATTATTCCTAGAGGTAGATAAATTAGATACCGAATTTTTGTATGTCAACGCTTTGGCAGCAGGGGTAGGGTCGAACGATATCGGATTGGATAGAGGTCAATTGGGAGACACAAGAATTGTGAAGTTTGTAAAAGCAGGACCTAAGTTACTCTTAGTACAACCCAATTATGATTATCGAGCAGTCAGTGATAATGCTGCAGAACGGAGGTCAGTCGAACAAGCCTTTGCACAATCGGTCCTATGGGGTTTTAAAATTGAATCCTCTACAGGCGGAAAGCATCGGATTGATATGACCAAGTTTTTAACTAGAGATGCGCATAATGTAGTCGGCAGATTAAAAAGAACGAAGCAAGGATCTTATAAATTGGATCCAAGTCGCTCTGCCATCTATTCGCCAATGTGTAAAGGATTTCCAAAAAACACGGAATTGGAAGCGACACTTACTTTTGTAGGAGAGCCTACAGGAAGATATATACGATCTGTTGCCCCAAGTGCAGATGCGATCACGGTCAGAATGCACCACTCCTTAATAGAGCTACCAGATGATGATTATGAGCCGAGAGTTTTTGATCCAAGAAGTGGATATAATGCAATGTCTTATGCAGACTACGCCACACCCATTCAAGAATCATTGGTAAAACGTTTTATTCCGAGACATAGACTGAAGAAGAAAAACCCATCGGAAGCGATGGGAGAGCCAGTAGAACCGATCATCTATTATGTGGATAGTGGCGCACCAGAGCCTGTTAAATCCGCATTAATAGAGGGAGCGTCTTGGTGGAATCAAGCTTATGAAGCAGCTGGATATAAAAATGCTTTTATCGTTAAAGAAATGCCAGTAGATGCAGATCCAATGGATGTTCGATATAATTTAATTCAGTGGGTACATCGATCTACTAGAGGTTGGTCGTATGGCTCTTCTGTAAGAGATCCAAGGACAGGCGAAATTATTAAAGGACATGTCTCCTTAGGCTCATTACGTGTAAGACAAGACTTTTTAATTGCCCAAGGTTTATTGTCTCCTTATGAAGAAGGGGCGGAGAATCCAGATGATAAAATGATGCAAATGGCGCTTGCTCGATTGCGACAATTATCAGCACATGAAGTAGGGCATACCTTAGGTTTAGCGCATAATTTCGCATCCAATGCAAATGATCGGGCATCTGTAATGGATTATCCGCATCCATATATTACCGTTAAGGACGATGGCACATTGGATTTTTCAGAAGCCTATGAGGTTGGAATCGGGGAGTGGGATAAGCGAACCATTATGTACGGTTATAAAGACTTTGCAAAAGAGGAAAATGAAGAAGCTGGATTAAAAGCCATTTTAGCAGAGAATAACAAAATGGGTTTGAAGTACATCTCGGATAGAGATGCTCGTCCTGCATACGGCGCACATCCATATGCACACCTATGGGACAATGGAACTAGTGCTGCTGGAGAATTAAATCGTTTATTAGAAGTACGTAAAAAAGCTTTGGCTCGATTCGGTGAAAATAGTATTCGAGACAATGCGCCAATGGGTACTTTAGAGAAAGTTTTAGTTCCTTTATATCTTGCACATCGTTATCAAGTAGAAGGAGCCGTGAAAGTGATTGGTGGAGTCGATTATGCTTATGCCAGTAAAGGCGATGGCCAAACGGTAGCAAAGGTGGTTCCTGCAGACTTGCAAAAAGAAGCCTTTACTAGTTTGATGAATACCTTAGATCCAATAAACTTAAGTATTCCTGAACGCATCTTGCGTTTGATACCACCCCAACCAATGGGCTACAGCAGAGATCGAGAATCCTTTAATATTCATACAGGGATTACCTTTGATCCAATTGGCGCGGCAGAGGCAGCAGCAGGGCATACAATTAATATGTTGCTGCAACATGAACGCTTAGCTAGAATTATTGAGCATCACGCGAGAGACGCTAGGCAAATGTCTTTAAATGAGTTTTTGTCCAAAATGGCAGTTTCGATTAATGCAAAAGATGGCTACACTGCCATGGAGCAAGAAATCGCTCGGGCCGTAGAAAAAATATTCTTCTTACGTTTATTAGGTTTGGCGGCTTCCGATCATGGTAATCAGCAAGTAAATGCAGTGGCCTTATTAAAGATTAATGAAATGGGAGAGCTAATGGCTCGTTCTGGTAAGTCTACTTCTGATTCTGCAGAGCAAGCTCATTATTTATACCTACTCCAAAAAATTGCTGCTTTCCGAATGAATCCAGCGCAATTTAAAATACCAGAAGCGCCCGAGTTGCCAGATGGATCGCC